>CAMAHO010000033.1 GCA_945834545.1 uncultured Lachnospiraceae bacterium
TGTTTTTTCATCGTCTGCGCCTCCTAAACCATACAATGAAGCCGATTATCAAAGTTGCAACCGGAATCACGATGACCAAAAGGGTACCCACGATAATGGAGAACCTCTGGTCTATGGTGAGATACCCGATATCATAGCTCTTTACCGGTATGGCAATGCTTACCTCGTGGTTCACGCACTGACTCAGGGTATTGGTAAAGAGAAGCTGATTTGCACCGCTTACCAGAGCACTGGCCTCTGCGGTGAACAGTTGGCTGCAGCCGTACAGGAACAGGGTAGCCTCTGTCTCGTCTGTGGTCTTGACCGCTTTTACACCAATGTAGAAGGGGCCTTCCACATCGTTTTCAGCCTTTTCGTAGCTCTCCGAATTGTTAACATCCTTTTTGGTATATGCCTTCTCTGAGGTTTTTAAGATGGACTCATAGGTCACATCCTCCCTTGTCTCATCCGTCAGGATACCCTGGGCAAAGGGTGCTAAAATATAGTATTTATTGTAAATGCCACTGGAAAGCTGGGATGGATACACATTGGGGAGCAGGTAAAAAGGATTCCTGTAATAGGCTGAGGTATCCTGTTCTACCACCAGACCTTTCTCCACCCTAAGTCCCATAGAAGCTAACAGTTCATCCAGGTTTGGAGTCACTCCGTCAATATACCCACAGTTGGCAAGGATTTTTCCACCTTGTTCCAGGTAAGCCTGCAGGATATCCACATCATCCGTGGACAAATCACTGGTAGGATTGTTGATGATAACGCAGGCTGCATCCTCCGGAACCGCCTCCACATCCATGAGCCTCAAATCTGTGTACTCCACATTTTCCTTTGCAATAGCCTGGAGGAAGCTGTCAGGCAGGGTGGTTTCCCCGTGTCCTGAGAGAATATACGCCTTGGGCAGGTCATCAGAAACAATATAGGCAAGAGCGCTGGTGATCCGTCCCTCTCCGTCATAGCCTGTCACACTGGTCTGATAGGTACTTTGGTCAAACTCACTTTCGTAGATTTCCCCATAATCCACCACCATATTTCTCTGCTCGCCCACTACAATCAAACTGTTAGATTGAATATTGTCTGTGGTGTATTGCTGATAAAATCTGGGATTCACCTGAGGGTCCACATATTCCACGGAAATATGCTTGGAATATTCCTGATAGCGCTTTAAGGTTTGCTCCAGGGTAGCGTCCTGGTTGTCCTGATTGGCTAGCACATAAATGGTCACATCCTGATTCAGCTGATCCAGAAACTCCTTGGTCTGGTCGGTGATGGAATACAGCTTCTGGCTGGTTATGTCAAAATTGGTATAGGTTGCCGGAAGCTCTCTGATGGCAAAGTTGGCCACTACCACAATGGCTGACATCACCAGAATGCTGACCAGGCTGTACGCTCCCAGGGTGAAATTCTTCACCGTGGTGGTATATCTCCTCTTCTGGATGACCTGGGTGGTAAGGAACAGGAACAGTGCAATTACCGAAAGGTAATAAAAAATACTGGTCAAATCCAGGCATCCGTTGAGTAAATTCATAAACGGTGTATATAAATCAAAGGCACTGAGCAAGGTTGTAAGAAAGTTTCCCGTGGTGGAAATCAGGCTGCACAGGCCGGTCATCATATAGCCAACAAATAAGAGTGCGAAGCTGATAACGGCTGCTATCACCTGGCTTTCTGTGAGAGCTGAAACAAATACACAGATTGCAATGCAGGCAGCTCCATAGAGGAAGAAGCCCAGTATGGACAAATAGGCTTCCCCTAAGGGAACCGAGCCAAACTTCAGTAAAAACAAAGGATACAGGCAGGCAATCAGGTTGGGAATGGCAAATACCAGAAGCATAGCCAGATATTTTCCCACCACAACGCCAAACACTGACACCGGCGCTGTCAGCATCAGCTGGTCAGTCTTATTCTTTCTCTCCTCCGCCAGGACTCTCATGGTTAGGATGGGGATACTCAGCATAAACAGAAAGACAACAGCAGACAACACATAGGCAAAATAGGGATATCCGTTAAGCAGGCAGTAAATCGTATAATACAGGCTGATAAAAAACAGATTCACAGCCACAAACAGAAATCCGATAAAGGTATGAAAGCAGGACTTAAATTCTCTTTTTAATATGGCAAACATTTATTCCACCTCCGTTTCCTGAAGCTCTTCTTCGGCTTTCGGCTGATTCTCCTCTGTCAGCTCTAGGAAGATATCCTCCAGAGACCGTTTCTCATATTGTAGCTCCATAATAGGAAGCTTGGCAGCCGCCAGAGCGTAAAACAGTTCTTCCCTGCAGTCCGCTCCCTCCGTCATGGTAACAGAGACCTTAACCCCTTTCTCTGTCTCGCCTGCTTCTTCCACAGCTTCGATTTCCGGAAGCTGCTGCAGGGCAGCCTTCACCTCTTCCAAGGTACCCAGAGCTGTCAGCTTTAATACGGCCTTGCTCTTTAATTGCTTTTCCAGTCCCTCCGGGGAATCACTGGCTACCAGTCTGCCGTGAGAGATAATCAGGATATGATCACACACCGCGCTGACCTCCGACAAAATGTGGGAGCTCAACAAAATAGTGTGCTTCTCACTGAGCTTTTTAATCAGCTCTCTGATTTCTATCATCTGCTTAGGGTCTAAGCCTACTGTAGGCTCATCTAAAATGATGACCTCCGGATATCCAACAATCGCCTGGGCCAGACCCACTCTCTGTCTGTACCCTTTGGACAGATTTTTGATCAATCTTTCCTTTACATCCTCAATACCGGTCATCTGCATAATCTCGGCAAGCTGCTCTTTTATCTCCTTTTTGGGCACCTTTTTCAGCTCTGCCACGAATGCCAGATACTCCTTCACTGTCATATCCATGTAAACCGGCGGCAATTCCGGCAGATAGCCTATGCACTTCTTCGCCTCCTCCGGCTCTCTTAAGATGTCCTTTCCATTGATACGGATTTCTCCCTCTGACGGGGCAATATACCCTGTAAGCATATTCATGGTGGTGGATTTTCCCGCTCCGTTTGCACCTAAGAATCCATACACCTGACCTTTGTCCACGCAAAAAGAAAGGTGATCCACTGCAAGATGGTCACCGTATCGTTTTGTTAAATCCTTGACCTCAATCATCGTCCTTCCTTCTTTCTCATTTTTGTGTTTATTCTAAAAAGGAAATGTCAAGGATTCGTGTTTAAATTGTGAAAAAAGTGTGAAGTGTGCATTAGGGACGGAGTTTTTTGTTGCTCATATCCGTCCCCTTTGTTGCTAGTTTGATCGCTATCCTATAACGCGTTGGCCCCCATAAAGCAACAAAAGGGACGGATATGAGCAACAAAAAACTCCGTCCCTAATGCACCATCAGTCCTATCATGACTCCCATGAAGTTAAGCAGGATATCGTCCACATCCACCTGTCTGCCAATGAATAGCTGCAGGAACTCAATGATGCAGGGAAGAACGATGGCCAGCAGAATCGTCACAGGGATGCTGTATTTCTTCTTCCATAGCTTAGGAATCCCAAAGCCCAGGGGTATGAACAGGACACAATTTCCTATCACGTTGGTGTAAAAGAGTCGACTATTGACAGTGCGGTAACGATAAAACCTCTTTATCGTGGCGAAAGGCTCCAGATTGATGCCGTAATCTATATCTATCCTCCACTTCGCATAATGTAACAAATCTGTGAAGTTATCATACCGGTCCCAGTCTCCCCAAAGGGTGGCCAATAGGAGAAACACAAGGTACAAAAAAAAGAAGAGCAGGCCAATCTCTCTTGCCCTCTCTTTCTCCTTCGGTATAGCACTCCCTCCTCTGCCTTGCCGCCACAGCAGACGACCAAGCAGATAGAGAGGTGTCAATGCAATAAAAACTATAATACAAACTGATACACTTGGCAGCATTTAGTTTTCCTTCCATTTCAGGCGGTGCAATTCTCCCTGCATCTGCATGTGGGAGAACGCATTTTGTCTCAATGCCTCATATAAAATAATTGACACGGAATTGGACAAATTCAAAGACCGAATATCGGGTAACATGGGGATTCGAATACAAAAGGGCTCATTTTCCACCAGGATTTCCTCCGGAATGCCCGCGCTTTCTTTCCCAAACATAATATAATCATCCGGGCCAAACTCCACTTCAGTGTACAGCCTTTTTGCCTTGGTTGTGGCCATCCACACTCGTGCCCCGGGATTCTTAGCCCGAAACTCCTCATAATTGGTATAGCGATTTAACTTAAGCTTTGGCCAATAATCCATTCCTGCTCGTCGGACGCTCTTTTCATCCAGCTGAAAGCCCAGGGGCTCAATCAGATGAAGTGCCGTACCTGTAGCAACACAGGTACGGCCGATATTTCCGGTATTTTGAGGAATTTCAGGTTGATGTAATACAATATTCATAGTTACTTCGCTTCTTCTCGTAGTTTCTTCACAAATCGCTCCAGTTTCTCCATAGCCAGCTTTAATCTCTCCAGAGAGTACGCATAGGAGATACGCAGGAAGCCTTCTCCGCAATCGCCAAAGGCTGTGCCGGGAACGACAGCCACCTTTTCCTCCTGCAGGAATCGAGTGGCAAACTCATCACTGGTTATCCCAAATTCCTTGATGCAGGGGAAGACATAGAACGCACCGTAGGGCTCAAAGCACTCTAACCCCATGCGGCGAAATGCATCCATTAGAAAGCGCCTTCTCTGATTGTAGGAGGTACGCATCATAGCCACATCCCCATCCCCGTTTTTCAGAGCTTCCACCGCTGCATACTGGCTGGTGGTAGGCGCACACATGATGGCAAACTGATGAATCTTGGTCATCTGACCAATAATCTCCTTGGGACCGCAAACATAGCCCAGTCTCCAGCCGGTCATAGCATAGGCCTTGGAAAAGCCGTTGATTAACAAGGTTCTCTCCTGCATACCGGGCAGGCTTGCTATGGAGACATGCTTGCCCTTGTAGGTCAGCTCCGCATAAATCTCATCCGACATGACATACAAGTCATGTTTTATAATCACTTCCGCAATGGCCTCCAAATCAGCCTTCTCCATAATGGCACCGGTTGGATTATTGGGGAAGGGAAGCACTAAAATCTTCGTCTTCTCCGTAATGGCCTCCTCCAGCTCCCTAGCTGTCAGTCGGAACTCATTTTCTGCCTTCAGGTTAATGATAACCGGTTTTCCTCCTGCCAGTATGGTACAGGGCTCGTAGGACACATAGCTGGGCTGGGGAATCAGTACCTCATCCCCGGGATTTAGCATAGCCCGAAGCCCGATGTCAATGGCTTCAGACCCACCCACTGTGATCAAAGTCTCTGTAACAGGATTATAGGTTAATTTCTGAGAACGATACAAATAATTGCAAATTTCTTTTCGAAGGTCCATAAGACCTGCATTGGAGGTGTAAAAGGTCTTTCCCTTCTCCAGGGAATAAATCCCCTCATCGCGAATATGCCAAGGGGTATCAAAGTCCGGCTCGCCCACACCAAGGGAAATCGCATCCTCCATCTCACTTACAATGTCAAAAAACTTACGAATTCCGGATGGCTTAATCTCCACCACTTTATCTGCTAAGGGGTTTCTCATGGTGTAATCATCTCCCTTTCATCTACTTTCTTTTCTGACAAAATGGTACCGTGGTCCTTGTATTTGCGAAGGATAAAGTGTGTTGCTGTGCTGAGTACCGTATCCAAGGTAGAGAGCTTATCGGACACAAAGCCGGAAACCTCTCTCAAGGTCTTTCCTTCCAAAATCACCAGCAAGTCGTAAGCGCCGGAAATCAGATATACGCTTTGCACCTCGGGATATTTGTAAATGCGCTCTGCAATGGAATCAAAGCCCTGTCCGCGCTGGGGCGTCACCCGCACCTCAATGAGGGCAGTAACCTTCTCATTGCTGGTTTTCTCCCAGTTAATCAGGGTATGGTAGCCACAGATTGTACCTTCCTTCTCCAGCTGCTCTAATTCATTTACCACATCCACCTCTGTGACACCCAAAATCACTGCCAGCTCCTTTAAGTCAATGCGGCTGTTTCTTTCAATTATGGTTAATAATTCTTCTCTCATATTCATGTCGTTTCCTCCTTCAGTCTAATCTATGACTGTAACCTGTTCACGTATCACATGGCAAAGATACGATAGATTTCATCTTGGCCTGCCTTTTCCAGATAGCGTAGCTCCTCCTCATTGTGAAGAACACGGTCATTTTGTGCTGTGATGGTGCCAATACTTACAGCAGGAATTCCCTGGGCAGACAGTTCTTCCACAAGACCGGCGGCCCTGTCTGTCACCATAATCAGGCAGCCCCCTGACAATAATTTATAAGGGTTTACGCCTAATTCTTCACAGACCTCCACTGTTTCCTGGCGAATCGGCAGCTTCTTAAAATCCATATTCAGTCCAACACCTGCACCCTGTGCAAGCTCCCAAAGGGCTCCAAGAATTCCTCCCTTGGAAGCATCATGCATTCTGCAGACGCCGGACTTCACCGCGGTGGCGGCCTCCGGAATCAAAGACAGATAGTTTCCAAAGCTCTCTGCTTCCTCCACAAGGCTTGTCGGAAACCGTTCTTGCAATCGATCTTTAAACCGACCGGCCAACAGAGCCGTTCCCTCCAGTCCAATCCATTTGCTGAGCACAATTTCCATCCCAGGCCTTAGTTCCTGCCCGGCTGCTGCCATATGTTCTGCAGAAACCTCCCCGTAAGCGGTGACCACTGCAAAGGGGGCTTTCACCTGGGCCGACACACAGCTTTGCCCGCCAAACACATCTATCCCCAGTGCGTCGCAACACGCTTTCACCTCAGCGCTTACCTGCTTTACCCGGGCTTCCTCCAACTCCTCAGGAAAGAGGAAACAAAGCTCTATCCCCAGGGGCTTTGCATATTTCACTAACAGATTATTCACTGCCTTATGAATCAGATTGGAGACCGGAAAGCCGCAAGGATATGCTTCTACCGCCAAAGCGCCCTCCTGCATAGCAGTGGCAAGGCCGGCCCTCTCGGAAAGCGCAAAAAGGGCGCAGTCGTTTCCTACGGCTGCACCACAAAGGGCAAAATCCCCCTTCGTCTTTATGGGCTTTAAAATGCTTCTGTTTAGCACGCTCTCTGAGAGCTTTCCCAGCTTCATACCCTCTTCTCCCAAAGTCTCACCTGATTTTTGCAACTGACTGTTACATTCCCCCGGCAGCCGCTGCGTTGATAGCTCCCACTGTGGCCTTTATGGTATCAATGTTGCCGGAAGCCACTGCTGCCATAATCTGTTCACGAATAACCGGATCGGCTGTACCTGTACCCACAGTTGCCATTCTGGGAGACTGCTTATAATTACTCTTGTTGACTAATTCCCTGGGCTGCTCCACTCCACCCACTGTGACAATCTTCCACAGTCTGGACTTGTAACCGGTGTGAGAGCCTTCCGTCACCAAATACCCCACCGGTAAAGAATCGTTGGTATAAATCACATCCGCCGCCGGTGGAATCACCTCTAGGATTTCGCTTTCGTAACGAACCGTCCTGGAGGGGTCTCTGGTCTCGTGTCCATAAATGTTAAATGTAATCTTATTCTTTTCGGTGGTATACCCTTCTATATAAATAGGGTATTCCGTGTTGTTTGCAAATCGAAAATCCTTACCGGAGCTCTCTGCCATAGCTGCATCCGCAGAAACCGGTACATAGCT
This sequence comes from uncultured Lachnospiraceae bacterium, assembly GCA_945834545.1. GTDB lineage: Bacteria > Bacillota > Clostridia > Lachnospirales > Lachnospiraceae > Acetatifactor. The sequence goes on from CAMAHO010000033.1 coordinate 7,624, forward strand.
GACTGTCATAGAGTGATTATGTCTCTCCACAACCTCCAGCTCTGCAAGCAATATGGCATTGTAAAGTGTGGTGGAAACCTGACATACACCTCCGCCTACCACATCCACAACTCTACCGCTAATATAGGCGCCGGCTAAATCATAGCCGTTTTTCGCAGTGTAAGGTGCCATCAGGTCATGTACGGAAACCTCCTCGCCGGGATACACGGTAATTCCGTTTACCTTGGCGCAGCCGTTACTTACATTGGCCACTCTGCCGGCGGCGGAACCGCTAAAGGAGGTGGTATAGCTGCCCAGCACATCGGTTACCTTGGAAAGCTCCTCCTCAGAGTGAAGCGGTGTCCTTTCCTCTACCTCCAGGGCAATCAAAGTGGCATCATGATCCCACTCCTCCAACAAGGCTTTGAATATTTTCTGGAGGGAGGACTCTATTGCCAACCCTCTGCCACTTTCGCCGGGAATTACAATAAATTTGTCGTTTTTTCTGGACAAGGAGGCCTCCACCGGTTCCCGGTCAAACTCTTCGGCCAACGACTCCAGTACGCTACGAATCTCCCCTTCGTTCAGACCCAGCTTAAGCTCCAGAATCTGATTGTTTTCCTGCAGCTCCTTCTTGGCCTTATATCGTTCAATCACATTTCCGCTGGCGCCAAAGCTCATGGCCTCGGTAATCAGCTCCGGATTGCTCCAGTGCAAGCCCAGCTCACCGGCTGCCAAAGTTCGTTCCATCTCTGCGTCTACCCGAAGTGTAATCTCCTTATTGGTCAATTCTTCCACATAGGCTCGGATTTTTTCCACCGCCTGACTGGAGGTCAACCCGCCTAAAGATAGGGAGCCTGCGTAGACTCCGTCCTCTATCAGCCCCTTTGTACCTGCTGCTTTCGCCGAAACACTGACGCTGCACAGAACACAGGCAAAGATGGCAAAAAAATACATTACTTTTCTTCTCAAAATCGTACTGCCTCCTAAAAACAGTTGAATTGCTTTCTAAGATATGATACCGTAACCCAAAGGGATAATCATAGAAAGAACAATGATTAAAATCACGATGGTCAGTCTGATTTTGTTTTTCTTTTTATTAAAATTAATCATCTCTATTTCCCCTTACATATAATCTTTTGAAAGGATATTATATATGAAATTCTACATTTTGGCAAGTTTAATCCTCTTTTGTCTTGTCATAAAGCATGCCATCAGAAAGAACCGAAAAATTGAAAAAGAGGCAGATGAAAGCTTCTGGGAACGGGAATCCCGGGCCAACGAAGTGCGAAAAAAAAGCATTGAAGGGCTGGACTATATCCCCATTCCCGGCTTTGTCTTGCAGCTCCTCTCCCAAAGGGAGACTGCTCCCTTTCCGGAATACTTGGAAATTGTTTCCTCCCTATGCCATTCCAAGCTGTTAAACCTTGCAGGCATCAGCAATACGGAATTGAAGCTAACCTACGGCGCAGCCAATTTGCCGGTACTTTCAGAGTATGAAGAGAACTTTTCTCTGTTTGTCCGTACTCTGGACCAGGCAGCATCCCTGTACTATGAGGAGGCACTCACAAAGGAAGCGGCTAAGGATGTTGATGCCAAAGCTTCCCTGGAGGCTGCCCGCAGTCTATGGGAATACGCTGTAAAAATAGGGTCCGACATTACCTCCAGTTATCTGGGCTTAGCCAAAATCTATGCAAAAACGGAGCCTGACAAACTAGAAGAATTGCTCCTGTCTGCCAGGCTGTTAACCACTTCAAAAAGTGACATTATCGTCCGTAAGCTTGAAGAATTTGGGCAATCCATCTGCTAGCCTCACTGCGGCTTAGCATAGAAATGTCCACTCCTAACTCTAGGGAATGATTCTGAATCAGTCTGCTTAACTGTTCCTTCTGGGCTACAGTTGCCTTGGCATCCTTTTTGGCCTTAAAGCACAGCGACTTTGGCTCAAACAGTTGAGGGTACTTCTCTCCAAAGTCCTCCCATAAGTGCTCCAGCACTAGGGCAGTTGCCCGGGCGTCCTCTAAGGCCCTGTGGGCTTGTAAGGGGATGCCATAATACTCACAGACACTGCCCAGAGTTTTCTTCGGCAACTGCAGCAAGCAGGCTCTTGCAATCCGCAGGGTATCGATTCCTGTTCGTTCAAAGCGTTCTCCAAGGTTTACAGCTGCTTTTTTGACAAAAGAATAATCGAACAACACCTTGTGTCCTACCAGAATTTCCCCTTCCAAAAAGGCCAGTAAATCCGGTAGTACTGTATCTATTTCCGGAGCAGCATCCACCTGGGCCTGAGTAATGCCGGTGATTGCCAAGGTGTGCTCACTGAGCGTAAGGCCGGGATTTACCAGGGTGGTGAATTTCTCACACACCTCTCCCTGTCGCACCTTCACAGCACCAATTTCTATGATCTTATCGAGCTTCGGGTTTAACCCGGAGGTTTCCAAATCCAGACTCACATAGGAATTCGGCCTACAGCTTTGAGGGTCCATTGCCAATCTCCACAATATAAAACTCTGCTTCCCTCTGCAGGCGTCTGCTGTAAGCCTCACCAACGGATTTTTGGAAATTCTCTACAGCACCGTTTTCCACAATACTAACCGTACAACCGCCAAAGCCGCCTCCGGTGATTCTGCTGCCCAGCACTCCTTCTACCTTCCAGGCCTCCTCCACCAGCACATCAATTTCCTCACAGGAAACCTCATAATCATCCCGCAAGGAAATGTGGGACTGGTTCATCAACTGTCCAAACTCCTCCAGCCGCCCTGCTTTCAGAGCCTCCACTGCCAATATGGTGCGTTCATTTTCCGTCACGGCATGCTTTGCTCTCTTCCACAGGATCTCATCTGTAAACAAGTCTCTGTTGGCCTCCAGCTGCAAAAAGGACAGCTCTCCCAAAGCCTTGAGCTGCATTCTGCCCGACAGGAGAGCTACTGCTTCCTCGCACTGTTGTCTGCGCACATTGTACTGCGAGTCCACTAATTTATGCTTTACCTTGCTGTTGGTAATGACAATCTTGTGATGGGCCAGAGAAACCGGCGCATACTCGTAAGACAAGTCCGCTGTGTCCAGGAAAATAGCCTGATCCTGTTTGCCCATAGCGGAAGCAAACTGATCCATAATGCCGCAGTTCATTCCATTGTAATGATTCTCTGAATACTGCCCAATCAAAGCCAAATCGATATTGGTCAACTCAAAGCCGTACAGGTCGCGAAGAAAATACCCGGTCAGCACCTCCAGGGATGCTGAGGAAGATAAGCCAGAGCCATTGGGAATATTGCCCCAAATGCAAATGTCCAAGCCACAGTCAAGTTCCAGTCCTCTCTGTGCAAAGGCCCAGATGACGCCCTTGGGATAGGCAATCCACTTTGTGTCCTTTCCGGGCACACACTCCTCCAAGTCAGAGAGTAAAACACCTTCTTTGGGGAAATTCAAAGAATAGAAACGAAGCCTCCTGTCCGCTCTTTTGCTGACAGCTGCATAGGTTCCGATACTAAGCGCACAGGGAAACACATGCCCTCCGTTGTAGTCTGTATGCTCTCCAATCAGATTGACACGCCCCGGTGCAAAGTAAACCTGAGGTTCTGCCCCATCCGGAAAAGCCTCTTTATAAGCAGTCATCAGGTTGTCCTTTATCGTTGCCATGTCCCCTGCAGCCACTTGAGCCATTCTGTTGTCTATTGTCATATTCTTTTGTTCCCTTCCTGTTTTTTCCCCTAGAGTGTACCATATTTGCTTTGATAAATCAATTTTACCAACAGAAACCCTAAAGGCCCTTTGATAATCCCCATGACGCCAAACAGCCTGACTCCCACAAACAATGCAACCAGAACAAAAAGGGGCGGAAGCCCTATTTTCTTCCCAATCAACCGGGGCTCCAGCAGCTCCCGGATTAGGATACAGACGGCGTAGAGAACCAGGCAGCCCAAAGCTTTAAGATAGTGGTGCATGATACACTGATATATCGCAAGAGGAACCAACACAATCCCCGTACCCACAAACGGAAGGGCGTCCAGCACGCCCGCCAGGAGACCATAGAAAAAACCCTTTTCCACTTGAAACAAGCTAAGTCCCAGCACACAGGTTGCAGATATCAGAAGGATTAGAAGTAGTTGTGCCCTGACAAAAATTGCCAGATACCTTACCACCCCGCAGAGCACCTCCAAAATGAGATGAAACTCTTCTTTTTCCAACAGCTTGGTCATCACCTTATCGTAATCCTTCGCCATAAACACAGTTGAAATGGCAAACACAACTAAAAAAATACCAGCATTGCCAACCTGCTTCAGAACGGGAACCAATCCAAGCATCAGGTCGGATAAGGCATTTTGCTGCAGATAGGCTACACTTTGATTCAGGCCTCCCAGCAAGATGCTTCGCACCACATCTCCCTCCAGATGAAAAATCGTCTCCAGCCTGTCACACAAACGGATAACCGACACCTCCAGCTTTTGCCCCAAGTCTGCTATCCACGCAATCCAGTCCGGCAAACTGTTGATGATCCAGGAGGATAACAGCCAAAACAATCCGATTACAACACTCAAAAAGAGCAACAAAAACAGGGCGGCCGAAAGCTGTCTGCTAAAATGCAGACGTTTCTGCAGCTTTAAGAATACAGGGCCAAAAATAGAAACAAAGAGGATGGCAAGCAAGAAAGGAGCTATCAACGGGCTGAGGTAGCGAAGAAAAAAATAAACTGCCCCTAGCAAAAGAAGCAGTTTTAAAATCGTTCTGGTACTACTTGATACCCCCTGCAGATACTCCATATGTGTCTCCTCCCAAACCGGCTTCCCCTACCTTAAAACGAATCTGAAACGGAAGCCTATCTATATCTATCATAACGACTATCGTATGAATATAGTTTTTGTGATTCCCGGGATTCTATACCATAAATGAAGCTTAACTTGTAATTTTATTGCTTCCTTTTGAGAAAAGAGACTTGCAGAAAGGTCGGGGTAATATGAAACTCCATGGTTTTTCCGGTGAATGGATGGGTGAAGGTACACTTATAGGCACAAAGGGCGATGGTTCGCAGACCTAAGTCTCCGCCCAACGCAAGAGCCTTCTCACTGCCATATTTTCGGTCTCCCAAAATGCTATGTCCCATACCGGCAAACTGCACTCGGATTTGATGAAACCGTCCGGTCTCCAGCGTTACTTCGACCAGGGAATACCCCTGTTCGCAGGTTTCCAGGGTCTTGTAGGTTAAAACCGCTTTTTGTCCCTTGCCCTCCTCTGTGATTTTTGCAAGATTGCCTTCCTTTTCAAGATAGTTTATTAATTTACCGGAGGATTCTGCAGGTATTCCTTCAACCAAGGCTAAATACTGCTTTAAGAACTGTCCTGAAAGTCCTGCTGCAGCCTGCTTGGTCTTGGCAAATACTAAAATCCCCTCCACCGGCTGGTCCAGCCTGTGAATGACACCAAGATAGGGGGCTTTCGTCGGATTCTTTCCCGCCAGGTAATTCTTCAGTTCGCTGACCACATCCGGCTCCGACATGCACGCAGACTGGGTTGCCAGACCTGCAGGCTTGTTTATCACCAGAAGATGCTTATCCTCGTATAAAATCTCTGTTTTCAAGGGATTGTTTCCTTCCGTTTGTGTTTTTCTACATCCGTGTCGGCTACTCAATTCCGATATGAGAGTTTTTCTAATACCGCAGGCCTTTGGGGTAATGATTCTTCATAACCCCGCCGGCCAGTTTCCCCCAGCCCAGTGAAAAGCCGTCAACCTGAATCAGATACCAGCCCTTCTGTCCTTGCTTTGGGTAGGTCTGGCCGTTTAAATACTGCGTCACAGTGGACTCCTTACTGTCCAGAGAATCAAAAAACCGGACTTCCTTGCCGGAAAGGCAGAGGGCTAGGGCATGGGCGGGTTCAAACCTCCCCTTCTTAAGGGTACCCAGGTGAAGACCCGGACGCAGGATATGCAGGCCGGTGAGATTTGTGATTCCCACCGGTTTCAGATAAAGCTGATCCCCAAAGGTTACAAAACCACTGTTTGAAAAGAAGTCTTCCGGCAAAATGGTCAGTACGCTGCTGCAGAATTCCTCATAGGCAGCTCTCCACTCCTCCTTTGCGAAAGGGCTCTTTTTCTTGCTCTTCTTTTCGGAAATGTTATCCTTTACGAAAGACTGCGCCAAGACTCTTTCAGGTCTTTGACCCTCCTTCTTAAGCACAGCTGCAAAATGCCCTTCCCCTTTTGTCAAATGGGGGTAGATACGAAGCATACCAGTGTATTCTTTCTGATAACCCGTCATCCCGTAGTAGCTTTCGGGAATTTCCTCCGCTGTAAACTCCGGATGGGTCTTTAGAAACCACAGGATATTCTCTTCGTTTTCCTGTGGGGCGAAGGTACAGGTGGAATACACCAGCCTCCCACCAGGAGCCAACATAGAAGCTGCCGTGTCCAGAATCTCTCGTTGTCTTTTTGCGCAAAGCTCCACATTTTCCTGACTCCACTGGCTCACTGCCTCCTCATTTTTGCGAAACATGCCCTCCCCGGAACAGGGAGCATCCACCAGGATTTTATCAAAAAAGGCCGGAAAATAGGGGGTTAAAGCCGAGGGGGCTTCATTGGTCACCAAGGCATTATTGACTCCCATGCGCTCTATATTTTCCGACAGAATCTTAGCTCTGGCAGGATGAATTTCGTTGCTGACTAACAGTCCCTTTCCCTCCAGGGCAGCCGCAATCTGTGTGCTCTTTCCCCCGGGAGCAGCACATAAGTCCAACACATACTCTCCCGGCTTCGGCTCAAGCAGGTTTACCGGAAGCATAGCGCTGGCTTCCTGGATATAGTAAACCCCGGCGTCGTGATAGGGATGCTTGCCCGGGGCGTCTCCTTCCTCATAGTAAAACCCTTTTTCTTCCCAGGCAACGGGACTTAGATGGAACTCCTTGTTTAACGTTTCAGGTACAAGAAAAAGGGCATGATCCATGCCCTCATATCTCTTTAATGGATTCCATCTCAGACTGTGATAAGCTTCCCTTTGAAAGCTTTGCTCAAATGCCTCATATTTCTCCCCGAGAAATTCCCGCATTCGCTGTTCAAAAAGTATCGGAAGCATAGCCCTCCTCCTGTTTCCTTCCTTCGCAAAGTAGCCTTTTGTCTGCGGACCGGTTTCTCACCCAGCAGAATCCGGGTGTTTCCTTACATAGCTGTATAGCCCTTTGTCCTTAAGCTGTCCCTAACCTCAGCTGCATCCGGACAGCTAAACACCATAATCGGCTTGCCGGATTCACGGTTAAAGGACAGATAAATATAGTTCACATTAATATTGGTGTTCAGTAAATCTCCCAGAAGCTTGTTCAGATTACCAACCTCGTCCTCTACTTCCACGCCGATGACCTCAGTCAACCTGCACAAATAGCCCTTTTTCTCCAGAGCTGCACTGGCCTTCTCCGGTGCATCCACTATCATACGAATGATGCCATACTCTGCACTATCGTTGGTTACAGAGCCTAAAATGTTGATTCTCTCCTCCAGCAAAATGCCGGTAATCTCCAGCATAGCACCTTTCCTGTTCTCTGCGTATATTGATACCTGTTTCATCTCTCGTCTCCGTTTCTAGATTTGTCCTGTCCATTCTACACCCTTT
>CAMAHO010000034.1 GCA_945834545.1 uncultured Lachnospiraceae bacterium
GGTGGTCCTGGGGACGGTAATTTCTGGCTTTTTTAGTGTCCCCGGTGGTCCTCCTACAATTAACCTATCAAGAGAAAACTAAAACCCCTCCGTAGTTATCTTTCAATCACGCTGCGAATGCTGATTTTTCTAAATACTTTGATATTATCTTTAGAGCCGTACGAGACCGTCGCCAATTCGCCGTCCTGGCTCAGTGGCGACTGCGTTCGACATCGTGTCGAACGCTCTCTGAGTACAGACAAAGTATTAAGAAAAATCAAGCATTCTCCGCTAATCGATTGAGAAGATAACTACGGAGGGGTTTTAGTTTTCTCTTGGTAATCTAGCCACAGGAGGACCACCGGGGACACTAAAAAAGCCAGAAATTACCGTCCCCAGGACCACCGCGAACCCCAGGACCACCCGACCAGGACCACGGCGAACCCCAGGACCACCGCGACCCCCGAGACCACCGAGCCACCCAAACCCCGGGACCAACGAGAACCAAACCAAGAACGCTCAATCTTCCTCCAGAATTCGGATTTCCAAATAGTCGAAATCCGGTTGCTCGATAAAGTTATCGGAGGTAAAACGGGTATGGCTAAATCTCCCAAATTCCTTTATGTTTTTATCCAACCAGATAGGGGTGGAGATATCCAATGCTTCTGCTGAGGTAGAGAGAGCACGGAATACCTTGTGGGTACGGGTGTCCACAGAAGGATCCTCAATCACCGTATCTTTTATCAAATGATTTTCTTTATAGATTCTTGACCACATGCGAAACATGTTGCATTCTCCTTTTTTATTCCGACAAGAGTGGTTATATTGTACCGAAGAAGTCGGTGGGATTCAAGCGAAAGTTGAGAGCAAGACTGTCTGGACGACCCAGGGGTCAAATGGACCTGTCTCCCATGTCCCCCGGCAGTGAAATTTTTATGAAATCCGCACCAGACTTCACACAAGGACGAAGTTTTGTGATACACTAGTAATAGCGCTTTGCAACATTCCTGTATCGGAATGGCAAAGGCATACGAAATAGAATGAGGTTAGTGCCGGATATGAATGACATAATTGAAAAGCTTGGAATTAAGGGCGACGATATAGACAGCTGGAATGAGGTGACACTGGTATACAGTGCAGCTCTTAGGCAGGTGCAGACAAAGATTGAGATTTTAAATGAAGAGTTTCAGCATGTACATCAGTACAATCCGATAGAACATATTAAAAGCCGTATCAAGTCACCTGAAAGTATTGTCAAGAAATTAAGGCGACATGGGTATGAGTCCACCATTGAAAATATGGTAAATCATTGCAACGACATAGCAGGAATCCGAATCATCTGTTCCTTTACATCCGATTTGTACCAGATAGTGGACATGTTAAAGAAACAAAAGGACTTGGAAATTGTAGCTATCAAGGATTATATTACATACCCTAAGGCAAGCGGCTACAAGAGCTATCATTTGATTGTATCTATTCCTGTATATCTGTCAGATCGAATTGTGAATACCAGAGTGGAGATACAGGTACGTACGGTAGCCATGGATTTTTGGGCCAGCTTGGAGCATAAGATTCATTATAAGTTTGAGGGAGATGCTCCGGAGCATATTAAGAATGAATTGGTGGAATGTGCCAGGATGGTTTCTGATTTGGATGCCAGGATGTTGCATCTAAATGAGGAGATAAATGCGAAAGGAAGGGCGAAATAAAAGCCCCATACATGAGGAGTGCCCGAGCACCTTTCGGCACCCGGGCTTATTATGAAAAATTTTCTTGTATTCGTCTTTGTTGATAGAATTAGTATAACTAATAAATGTGAACAAATTATGAACAAGATGTTAATTGTTATTGAATACTAACAAAAGAAGAAAATATAGATATACAATTATATACAAAGTGCACAAAAAACGAGTCGAATTTTGTATAATAAAAAAGGATGAATATTGTACCTCAGAGAAGAATGCATATACTTGTCACAAAATCGGAAAAATGATAGAATGTTTGCAGTATGAGGAAACCTATGGCTGGAGGGAAGAAAATGGATACACTAATTGATAAGTTAGCACAGAAGTTTAATGCACAAGAAATTATTAAAGCCAATACCACCGCTGAGGCAGCGCAGGTTGGTATGCTTAAGGAGCAGGTTGAGAAATACGAGCAGTGCCTTAACAGACTTCAGACTCTGTTAGAAGAAGCCAGCCAGAGACCTGCCTTAATCCAGAGTATGGATGAAGAGGAAAAACAGAAATTTAAGGATGATTTGACAGCATTGTTGGACAATAAGCTGGAACAGGGCAATCGTGATTCCAGCCAGCTGTTAGACGAGAAACTGGGAGAGTTTTCCAAGGATGTCAATGAGAAAAACGATCAGGTACAGGAAGAAATCCACAAGGAATGCGTCAAGGTTTACCGCAACATTCAAACTGTAGTTGAGGAAAAGATAGACCAGACAACAGCTAAAACAGACGAGAAACTCCTAAAATTGAGTAAGAAACTCACGGGGATAAAGGTAGCGGCAGTTTTTGCCTTGCTTTTCTCCTTTGCCACAATGGCGGGCGTTGCCTTTCAGATTTTGGAGTATTTTAAATTATTGCCATTCTAACTAGAAAACGATAAGAGAAAAGGCAATAGGAATTGTTGGATAAAAGAGTCGGGATGTGCCATGCAGGGATCCATAGAAGGTCAGCTTGCCTCCCGATTTATGGATATGGAGTTTAGAATGTCAGAATATAAGAAACAAATTTGGAATCCCGGCAATATGCTTTACCCCTTGCCGGTTGTTATGGTGACTGTGACAGATAAGGAAGGAAACGACAATATTATCACCATAGCCTGGGCAGGAACGACCTGTTCCGACCCGGCCATGGTGTCGATTTCAGTCCGCCCGGAACGATATTCCTACCAAATGCTCAAGGATACCGGGGAGTTTGTCATCAATCTTCCTACCAAGGATTTATGCTTTGCCACGGATTATTGCGGGGTAAAGAGCGGAAGAAACGTGGATAAATTTAAGGAGCTGGGGCTGACAAAGCAGGCTGCAAAATTTGTGAAGGCTCCCATTATCGGGGAGTGTCCTGTAAGCATAGAGTGTAAGGTGGAGCAGATACTGCCCTTGGGCAGCCACGATATGTTCCTAGCTCGCGTACTGGCAGTACAGGCAGATGAAAGGTACATGGATGACAAGGGACGCTTTTGCCTGGAAAAGGCGGAGCCTATCGTGTATTCCCATGGAGAGTATTTTACCTGTGGAAAAAATATTGGAAAGTTTGGATATAGCATCAAAAAGAAATAACCTATGAGAAGAAAAAAAAGAAGGAGGCTTGCAAAGGCTTCTAAGCATATTAAGATAAAATTTACATATATTAAATATACAATCCTTGCTCTTTTTGCCTGCCTTTTCTTTGTGGATGGGTATGTGCCCTTTGAGGAGACCGGGGATAACTTTTTTTATGTCACCCTGAATGGACAGGCAGTAGGCAGCGTATGCTCTGCGGAAAAAGCGGAGGAGCTGATGTGGACGGCCAGGAAGAATATCGCTTCCAACAGACAAGAAATGACTTTTATGGACACGGATTTGTTTGTAAAAGGGGAGGAAGTGATCTGGGGAAAACTGGATTCAGAAGAGGTTATCTTAGCGAATATGGAGAAGGTTTTGCAGGGCAGCATACGCGAGACACTTCACAAAAGCTATACCGTGAAGGTGAACGAATATCTTGTGAATCTGGGCAGTCAGGCACAGGTAGAGGGTCTTTTGCAGGCGGCGATAAACAGATACTCTGCGCAGAATAAATTTGTGGTGGAGCTGTCCCAGGATGAGGACAAGGAGTTCAATATTCTCACTGCAAAGGTGGTTGAAAAGACGGACGAGGTGGTAGAGGAGCCCAAAGAGGACTATTTGTCTGCCGGCTTGGACAAATATTTTCAGTTTGATCTGGAAAAAGAGGAAGAAGTCGAAGAGGAACAGGATTTTCAGGACTTCACCTACGGCTTGCTGGATGTGGATTTTGCCGAAAGGGTGGAAATTGCTCAGGCCTACTTACCGAAGAATCAAATTACAGACCTGAATGTGGCGGTAGAGCAGGTCATTAAGGAGCAGGAGACCGCTACGGAATATACTATTTTGGCGGGGGATACCCTATCTGAGATATCCATCAACCTGAATATACCCCTTGACCGCATTATTGAGCTCAACAGTGATAAGCTGGAAAGCGTGAATACACCTATCCGAGTGGGAGATACTTTGATTGTTACCGTTCCGGAGCCGGAGTTGTCCGTCACCAGAGTGGAGAGGAATTACTATGAGGAAATCTACGACGCCCCCATAGAGTACATCGATGTAGATACCTGGTACACCACGCAGACAGAAGTAATCCAGCAGCCTTCAGACGGATTCCGCAAGGTTGTTGCGGATGAAACTTATGAGAACAATACCCTGGTGAACCGCGAAATTGTGAAACAGGAAGTGGTTTTGGAGGCAGTCGCCAAGATTGTGAAACGAGGCACAAAGACGCCACCTACCTATATCAAGCCTATCAGCGGCGGTCGCGCAACTTCCGGATTCGGTTACAGAAAAGCACCTACCAAGGGTGCTACCAGTAACCATAAGGGACAAGACTGGGCTACCCCTGTGGGAACTAAGGTAGTTGCATCCTGCGGTGGTGTGGTGGCAAAGGCCGGATGGGGAAAAGGCTACGGTTACTGTATCTATATTAACCATGAGGATGGAAGCCAGACCAGATATGCCCATTTAAGTAAAGTACTGGTGAAGGTCGGACAGACAGTTAAACAGGGAGAAAAGATAGCATTGAGCGGAAATACCGGCGTTAGTACCGGACCCCACATTCATTTTGAAATTTTGATTAATGGCGTTCAGAGGAATCCGCTTAAGTACATTCAATAGGATTTGTTTACAAAATTTACAAAATATGTTATGGTTTGAAATAGAAGGTTAAAAGCATTAAGCTTGCTATGAGGAGACTCGTATGGAACGATACGCAATTAAAGGCGGAAATCCATTAGTAGGTGAGGTAGAAATAGGAGGGGCAAAGAACGCTGCGCTTCCTATTTTGGCTGCATCCACAATGACGAACGAAACCGTATATATAGACAATATGCCGGATGTCCGGGATATCAATGTTATGCTCAGCGCCATGAAGGATATCGGGGTGCTGGAGGAGAGAACCGGCAGACACCAGGTTACCTTAAATGCCGGGAATATTCATTCTCTGGTAGTGGAGAATGACAGTATTAAGAAGATTCGTGCATCCTATTATCTGGTAGGAGCGCTGCTTGGAAAATACCATCATGCAGAGGTTGCTTTGCCGGGAGGCTGCGATATCGGCTGCCGTGCTATTGATCAGCACATCAAGGGCTTTAAGGCCTTAGGAGCGGAAGTAGTGATAGAGCATGGCTTAATCAAGGCAAAGGCTGAGAATTTAGTTGGAAACCATATCTATATGGACTGTGTTTCCGTTGGAGCCACCATCAATATTCTGATGGCGGCTACCTTGGCAGAGGGAACGACAATTATCGAAAATGCTGCCAAGGAACCCCATGTTGTAGATTTGGCAAATTTCTTGAATAGCATGGGAGCACGCATTAAGGGAGCTGGTACGGATGTGATTCGTGTAAAGGGTGTTACCAAGCTACATGGTTCAGAGTATACAATCATACCGGATCAGATTGAGGCAGGAACCTTTATGTTTGCAGCCGCCATTACCAAGGGAGATATTTTGGTGAAAAATGTCATCCCTAAGCATTTGGAGTCAATCACCGCCAAGCTTTTGGAGATTGGCTGCGAGGTGGAGGAGTCGGATGACTGTATGCGTGTGGTTGCTTCCAAGCCCTTGAAAACAACTCATGTAAAGACCCTTCCCTACCCCGGATATCCCACAGATATGCAACCCCAGATTACAACAGCTCTTGCTATGGCCCAGGGGACCAGTATCGTTACGGATACTATCTTTGAGAACCGCTTTAAATATGTGGACGAATTAATCAAGATGGGAGCCAATATAAAAGTAGAGGGAACCACGGCGATCATTGACGGAGTAGGTCATTTCACCGGGGCTACCATATCCGCTCCGGATTTGCGTGCCGGCGCTGCTCTGGTGTTGGCAGCATTGTCTGCAGATGGCTTTACTTTGGTAGAAGATATCCAGTATATTGAGCGTGGATATGAGGATTTCCCGGAAAAGCTGCAGAGTCTGGGAGCCCAGATAGAGTTTGTGGAAAATGAGAGAGATTTCCAGAAATTTCAGTTAAAAACCGGTTGACAAAGTCTGATACTTTGTGTATCGTAGAACATGAGTTTGGAGCACTTTGCTACAGACAGATAATAAAATAGAAGAACTCTTATTCAGAGTGGTGGAGATACATAGGATCTGTGAAACCACGGCAACCCCTGAAACGGAAGGTGCCTACCTGAGCGATTTTTTCGAACAATAAGAGGATTTGATGTTGTTAATTAGGTCCGCTTATTTTATGAGCGGACCATTTCTTATTTACAGATAAAAAAAGAAAAGGAGAACAAAATGGACAAAAGATTATTTACTTCCGAATCCGTAACAGAAGGTCATCCCGACAAAGTGTGTGATGCGGTATCTGATGCAATTTTAGATGCCTGCCTTGCGGAGGATCCCATGAGCCGTGTGGCTTGTGAGACAGCTGCTTGTACGGGATTCGTATTAGTAACCGGTGAAATCACCACAAAGGCGAACCTGGATGTGCCTGCTATCGTCAGACAGACCGTGCTGGAGATTGGCTATGACGCCGGAGAGAAGGGCTTGGACGGCAATTCCTGTGCCGTTATGGTTGCCTTGGATAAGCAGTCGGCAGATATTGCCATGGGTGTAGATAAAGCGCTGGAGGCAAAAGCCGGTTCCCTGACAGATGATTTGGATACCGGTGCCGGTGACCAGGGAATGATGTTTGGCTATGCTACCAATGAGACTCCGGAACTGATGCCTTACCCGATTTCCTTAGCCCATAAGCTTGCCTTGCAGCTTACCAAGGTTCGTAAAGATGGAACCTTGAAGTATTTAAGACCGGATGGAAAGACTCAGGTTTCCGTGGAATATGATGAGAATGACAAGCCGGTGCGCTTAGAGGCTGTTGTCTGCTCTACGCAGCATGACGCAGATGTCACCCAGGAGCAGATTCATGAGGATATTAAGAAATATGTCTTTGATCCTGTTTTACCTAAGGAAATGGTGGATGAGAATACAAAGTTTTTCATCAATCCTACCGGCCGTTTCGTAATCGGTGGACCTCACGGAGATGCAGGCTTGACAGGACGTAAAATTATCGTAGATACCTATGGCGGATATGCTCGTCACGGCGGCGGAGCTTTCTCCGGCAAGGACTGCACAAAGGTGGATAGAAGTGCAGCCTATGCAGCCAGATATGTGGCGAAGAACGTGGTGGCTGCCGGCCTTGCTTCCAAATGTGAAATTCAGCTCTCTTACGCCATTGGTGTAGCTCAGCCCACTTCTGTTATGGTTGACACCTTTGGTACAGGAAAGCTCTCTGACGAGAAGCTGACAGGGATTATTAGGGAAAACTTTGACCTTCGCCCTGCCGGAATTATCAAGATGTTAGATCTTAGGAGACCGATTTATAAGGCAACCTCCGCATATGGTCACTTTGGCCGTACAGATGTGGAGTTCCCTTGGGAAAAGACCGACAAGGCAGACTGTCTGAAGAAGTACTTGTAGAGGGGGCTGTCGTCCGGCCTCCTTTTCCGGATGAGAGGTAGATTGTTATGGCTTTTGTTCATCTTCATACCCATACAGAGTATTCCCTGTTGGATGGTTCAAATAAAATTAAAGAATATGTGGCGAAAGTAAAGGAATTGGGCATGAATGCGGCGGCCATCACGGATCATGGTGTCATGTACGGCGTCATTGACTTTTATCGTGCTGCAAGAGCAGAGGGAATCAATCCCATTTTGGGCTGCGAGGTATATGTAGCGCCCAATTCCCGTTTTGACAAGGAGTTAACAGGTGGTGAGGATAGATATCATCACCTTGTTTTGTTGGCAGAAAACAATGTCGGCTACGCCAACCTTATGAAGATTGTCAGCAAGGGCTTTACAGAGGGATATTATTACAGACCCCGTGTAGATTTTGAAATATTAGAGAAATACCACGAGGGGCTTATCGCTCTTTCTGCCTGTCTGGCAGGAGAGGTTCCAAGATACATTGAAAAGGGAATGCTGTCCGAGGCCAGAGACTGCGCCAGAAAATATGAAGCCTGCTTTGGAAAGGGCAATTACTTTCTGGAGCTGCAAAATCATGGAATCAGCCTGCAGCAGACTGTCAATATGGAATTATTTAAAATGAGCAGGGAACTGGACATTCCTCTGGTTGCAACCAATGATGTGCATTACACCAGTAAGGATGATGTTGAGGCTCACGATATCCTGCTTTGTTTACAGACAGGCAAGCTGTTAAAGGATGAAAACCGACTGCGGTATGAGGGCGGACAGTATTATGTAAAGAGTGAAGAGGAAATGAGAACCCTCTTTCCTTATGCGCCGGAGGCGATAGAAAACACACAGAAAATCGCAGACCGGTGTCATGTGGAAATTGAATTCGGCGTTACCAAGCTGCCAAAGTATGAGGTGCCGGAGGGCTATGATTCCTGGACTTACTTAAATAAATTGTGCAAGGACGGGCTGTTGGAGCGATATCAGGACCCCACTCTGCCGGCAGGGGATTCCGGGCAGACTCTGGAGGAACGCTTAAACTATGAGCTGGGTGTGATTCAGACCATGGGGTATGTGGATTACTTCCTGATTGTCTGGGATTTTATCAATTATGCAAAGGAGCATGACATTCCGGTAGGACCCGGCCGTGGCTCGGCAGCAGGGAGTATCGTTTCCTACTGCCTGAAGATTACCAATATCGACCCGATTCGTTACAACCTCCTGTTTGAGCGGTTCCTCAATCCGGAGCGTGTCTCCATGCCCGATATTGATATCGATTTTTGCTTTGAAAAGAGACAGAGAGTCATTGATTATGTGAGCCATAAATACGGAGCAGATAAGGTGGTGCAGATTGTCACCTTTGGTACCCTTGCGGCGAAGGGTGTGATCAGGGATGTAGCCAGAGTCATGGATATGCCTTATTCCGTGGGGGATCAGTTGGCTAAAATGGTGCCGGATGAGCTAAACATCACATTGGACAGAGCACTGGAGCTGAATCCTGAGATGCGAAAGTTATATCAGGAAAACGAGGAGATTCATACTCTCTTAGATATGTGCAAACGCCTTGAGGGTCTGCCCAGACACACCTCTATGCACGCTGCCGGCGTGGTAATCTGCCAGAAATCCGCAGATGAATTTGTACCTCTGTCCAGAGGAGCAGATGGCTCCATTACCACCCAATTTACCATGACCACTTTGGAAGAGCTGGGCTTGCTCAAAATGGATTTTTTGGGCCTGCGCACCCTGACCGTGATTCACGACGCCATTGCCTATGTGGAGAAGACCACAGGCAAGAAGCTTGATATGGATACCCTGGATTACAACGACAGCCAGGTGCTTAACTCCCTTGGAACCGGCAAGACAGACGGCATCTTTCAGCTGGAGAGCGCGGGCATGAAGAATTTCATGAAGGAACTAAAGCCCCAGTCTCTGGAGGATGTCATTGCAGGTATCTCCCTGTATCGTCCGGGACCTATGGACTTTATACCCAAGTACATTCAGGGAAAGAATCATCCGGACCAGGTAACTTTCCTATGCCCACAGCTAGAGCCCATTTTGGCACCCACCTACGGTTGTATTGTCTACCAGGAGCAGGTTATGCAGATTGTGCGTAACCTGGGTGGTTATACCATGGGACGGAGTGATGAAGTGCGCCGGGCCATGAGTAAGAAAAAGCAGTATGTCATGGAGCGCGAGCGAGTGAATTTCGTTCATGGCAACGAAGAGGAGAAGGTGCCGGGCTGTGCTTCTAACGGGATTCCGGAGGAAGTAGCCGAGAAAATCTATGACAATATGATAGACTTTGCAAAGTACGCCTTTAACAAATCCCATGCAGCTTGTTATGCTGTGGTGGCGTATCAGACAGCGTATTTAAAATATTACTATCCGGTGGAATTTATGGCGGCCCTTATGACCTCCGTGATTGATAATCCCAAGAAGGTCTCCGGTTATATTCTCACCTGTCGTACCATGGGAATTCCGATTTTGCCCCCGGACATAAATGAGGGAGAGATGGGCTTCTCGGTGTCAGGTGGTGCCATCCGCTATGCGTTGACGGCAATCAAGAGTGTAGGGCGGCCGGTCATTGAGGGAATTGCGGAGGAAAGAAGAGAACATGGACCATTTACCAATCTGAATGATTTTTTGAGTCGGGTTTCCGGTCGGGATGTCAATAAGCGGGCAGTAGAAAACATGATTAAGGCGGGAGCACTGGATAGTCTGGGAGGAACCAGAAAGCAGTATATGTCCGTGTATTCCCAGATCATGGACCAGGAGAATAAGAACAAGAAGAGCAACTTTGCAGGACAGATGTCGTTGTTTGATTTTGCGTCGGAGGAAACCAAGGAAGACTTTATCATACGGCTTCCGGATGTGGGCGAATACGATAAAGAGCTCTTGTTATCCTTTGAAAAGGAAGTACTAGGAATCTACATTAGTGGACATCCTATGGAAGAATACCGTGAATTATGGCAGCAGTTTGTCACCAACACTACCAATGATTTTGCGTTGGATGAAGAACTCAATTCAGTAGCAGTTCGAGACAACGCCACAGCCACTGTGGGCGGTATCATTTCGGAAAAAACCATCAAATATACGAAAAACGACAAAGTTATGGCGTTCCTTTCTTTGGAGGATATGGTTGGAACCCTGGAAATCATCGTCTTTCCAAGCCAATATGAGAAATATGGAACCCTTCTTATGGAGGATGCAAAGGTCTTTATCAAAGGAAGGGTTTCTGTGGAAGAAAACAGGGACGCAAAGCTGATAGTAGAACAGGTCATTCCTTTTGAGCAGGCGACAAATCGAAAGCCTGCCTATACGCCTAATCGTACATTTAAGCCTAACGCCTCAAAGCAGGTAGCCAGGAAAACAACTGTGCCGGATGGCATATGGATTCAGTTTACCAATGCAGAGCAGTATCAAGAGCAGGAACAGGCGCTCAAGGAATTGATTCAGAGCAACAAGGGCCAGGAGAATATTGTAATCTATCTCAAAGAGTCAAAGGCTATCAAACTGCTGGGAGAGGATTGCAGGGTAAACAGTACAGAGGAATTCTGCACCATGCTTGGCAGTCATTTTGGTGCTGAAAATGTAAAAATACGCAGAAAACCTATTGAAAACAACGGCAAAATAGTCTAGAATAAAAGACTGAAAAAAGATACTTATGCGAAGGATAGTTGTTATTTGGACCATATGAGGAGGCAATATTATGGCAAAGGAAATAAAGACAATTGCAGTTTTGACCAGTGGTGGTGATGCACCTGGTATGAATGCAGCCATTCGTGCCGTTGTTCGTACCGGAATTGCGAGAGGACTCAAGGTAAAGGGTATCCGCAAGGGCTATCAGGGTTTGCTAAATGAAGATATTATTGATTTAGAGGCAAGAGATGTTTCTGATATTATTCAGAGAGGCGGTACCATTTTGGGTACAGCCAGATGCTTAGAGTTTAAGCAGGCTGAGGGACAGAAGAAGGGTGCTGATATCTGCAGAAAGCACGGTATTGACGGCATCGTTGTCATTGGTGGGGACGGCTCTTATCGCGGTGCTCAGGCACTTTCCAGAAACGGCATTAATACCATCGGACTTCCAGGTACCATCGACCTGGATATTGCCTGTACCGAGTACACAATTGGTTTCGACACAGCGGTAAACACTGCTATGCAGGCCATTGACCGGGTTAAGGATACCTCTTCCTCCCACGAGAGATGCAGCATCATCGAAGTAATGGGCAGGGATGCAGGCTACATTGCTCTTTGGTGTGGTATTGCAAACGGAGCAGAGGATATTCTGCTTCCGGAGAAGTATGACTATGATGAGCAGCGGATTATCAACAACATTATTGAAAACCGTAAGAAAGGCAAGAGCCATCATATTATCATCAATGCAGAGGGTATCGGACATTCCGTATCTATGGCAAGACGTATCGAAGCCGCTACAGGTATTGAGACCAGAGCTACCATTTTAGGATATATGCAGCGTGGTGGTAGCCCTAGTGCAATGGACCGTTATTATGCTTCCATTATGGGTGCTTATGCAGTCGACATTATGCTGAAAGGCATGACAAACAGAGTGGTTGGCTACAAGAAGGGCGAATTCGTTGACTACGATATAGAAGAAGCACTGAATATGACCAAATCCATTAATGAGTATCAGTACGAGGTATCCAAGATACTGTAATAAATGATGAAGGAAAGGTTAGCCGCAGAGTATCTGCGGCTTTCTGTGTTGTTAGGGGCTGCGAAAACAGGTTGGAGAGGACAAACTATGCTGACATCGGTAAATAATGCAAGAGTAAAGCAAATAGTGCAGTGGCAGACAAAGGCGAAGGAACGAAAGAAGGACAATATTTTCATTGCGGAAGGGCTTAAAATGTGGGAGGAGGCGCCGGAGGAGCTTTTACTGGAGGTGTATCTCACAGAGGATGTGGAAAAGCTATTGCTTCAGGAAGAGAGAAACAGGGAGAAACTGCAAAAAACTACTTATGAGCTTGTCTCAAAGGAGGTTTTCGCGAAAATGAGTGACACCTGCTCCCCACAGGGAATCCTATGCGTATTGAGACGCCCTTTTTACGACAAAGAGCTTTTGCTGCAGCAGGAAAACCCTATGTTTGTCATTTTGGAAGATTTGCAGGATCCCGGCAATCTGGGGACCATTTTCCGCACCGGTGAGGGTGCCGGTGTCACAGGTATCATCTTGAACAAAGGGACAGTGGATTTGTTTAATCCCAAAACCATTCGTTCTACCATGGGCTCCATTTACCGCGTACCTTTTTTAATAGAAGAAAGCCTGGAAGAGTTGCTGCCAGAGTTACAAAAGAGAGGGATTCATACTTTGGCAGCCCACCTAAAGGGGAACAACTATTTTCAGGAGCAATCCCTGACTGAACCAGTGGCTTTCTTGATTGGAAATGAAGGAAAGGGCTTATCAGAACAGATTACAAAGCTTGCGGGAGAGTATATTAAAATTCCAATGAAGGGGAAACTGGAGTCCTTAAATGCCTCAGTGGCGGCATCTTTGCTGATGTATGAGGCTATGAGACAACGGGATGTATGAGGCCGGGAGACAACGGGGTTGACAAAAAAAATCCTTTTTGCTATTATACCTAAAGTTCTAAATGTAACAAAGTTGTAATAATTTAGTCACAAAGATGTAATTGAGAACAGTAGGAGAGTAATATGAAAAAGGAGTTCAGGCTGCTTTTTGGGAACATAACAGCGATGTTTATGGCTCTTATTATGGTTTTCGCTATGGGAAAACCTGCTCAAGCAGCAAACAACGAAAAAAGTCTGGCTTTCCTTAGCGCCGGTGTGGAATCAGTACTGGATATGTCTACCGGGCGCTACGCAGAATTGATTGAAGAGACTGCAAGGCAGCTTCAGGTGGATTTGGATAATGTCAGAGCCTTCGATTTGGTGATGGCCAATGTTAAGGGTGCACTGAATGTGCGAAGCGAAGCATCGGAGGATGCAGAGAAGGTCGGTAAACTCTACAGAGACTGTGGAGGCACTATTCTGGAGAGAAAGAACGGTTGGACCAAAATCAAATCCGGCAATCTGGAAGGTTGGGCAAATGACAAGTACCTGCTTTTCGGATTGGAGGCTCGTGAGCTGGCCAACGATGTAGGCCGTATGGTGGCAACCGTTGATTCGGATGCCCTCCGTGTCAGAGAAAAGCCCGGTACAGATTCCAAGGTATTAGGAGTGCTGCCTTCAGGTGAATTGGTGGATGTGTTGGACAACGAATTGGATGGCTGGGTCATGATTGATTATGATGGCAAAGACGGCTATGTTTCAGCAGACTATGTGACGGTAGATTTCCAGATTGACTATGGTGAGACCATAGAGGAGATTAAGGCTAGAGAGGCTGCTGAGAGAGAAGCAAAGCGCCATGTGAACTATGGTGCCTATACGACAGATGCAGATACCACACTGCTGTTAGCTGCATTGATACAGTGCGAAGCCGGCGGCGAGGAATACGAGGGACAGCTGGCAGTCGGAGCTGTCGTTATGAATCGTGTACGCAGCGAAGCATATCCGGACAGTATCCACGGCGTTATCTACGCATCGGGCCAGTTCACACCAGCACAAAGCGGCAAGGTGAACCAGGTTTATGAGTCCGGCAAGATTAAGGAGTCCTGCGTGAAAGCAGCGGAAGAGGCACTTAACGGAGTGTCCAATGTAGGCGGTGCGACGCACTTTAGAAGAAACAATGGACGTGACGGCATTGTAATCGGACACCACGTATTTTATTAATGGTCCGTTTGGTCCTGGGTGGTCTCGGTGGTCCTGGGGGCT
>CAMAHO010000035.1 GCA_945834545.1 uncultured Lachnospiraceae bacterium
CGAACGCAGTCGCCACTGAGCCAGGACGGCGAATTGGCGACGGTCTCGTACGGCGAGAACGATAAAATCAAAGTATTTAGAAAAACAAGCATTCGCAGCGTGATTGAAAGATAACTATGGAGGGATTTTTGTTTTCTCTTAATAGTCTAACCGCAGGAGGACCACCAGGGACACTAAAAAAGCCAGAAATTACCGTCCCCAGGACCACCCAGGACCACCCCGAGACCACCACCCGGAACAGCCCTTATTTCGTTATAGCTGCCATCAATTGAATGAAGGGCGAATTCCAGTAGATTGTAACCTCATTGGTGGAGTAGCTGCCGGTCATATCCACAAAGCACTTGGCAGGAGGGGTATCCTTGGTTAAGACAGATTTTGCCGTTTCGTCGGCAAGCCAGTCGCAAGGACCGCCGGAAACCATGCCGGGAAGGGCTTTTCCAAGATATCCGGAAGGTCTGTGATGAGGGTATCTCATCGTTGTCGTACCGCAATCCGAGACATAGCTTTGTCCCATAGGGTTGCGGCCTAACAGGTAATGCAACTGCTCCATAGCGCCATGGAGGTATTTTTCGTCATTGGTTAGCTTGTAAGCATCATATAACTGGTTAGCATAGTTGCACACACTCAGGTTGCTGCCCCATACATATTCGCTGGCTTTCAAAGCAGTACCATATCCATCGTTGGAAATAATTTCTAAACGCTTGTCGGCAAGCTTTATCATAGAAGCTTTTATTTTCTCTGCTATGGCTTCATCTACAGGGCGACCGCAGGTAAGGTAGGCTACATTGCCGAAACTTCCCATTTCGCCCCAACCGTAGCCGTGGTAGATTTTCTCCTTAGCAATGGCCTCAAAATCTTGGCGATAGATTTCATCTCCAAAGGCCTTATACAGTTCCGCCGCTGCGTAATATCTTTCGTCAATGTCGCAGGTATCACCGTACTCACCGGTGGTAATCTCAGGGGGATTCTTAAAGCCTCCGGGTAAATCCATCTTTTTCATAGCATCGTAGGCTTTTTTGGATGCCGTCTCCAGAACCTGTGCATAGGCCTCGTCATAAGGCTTGTAGAAACGAATTGCCATAGCGCATACGGCGGCAAAGTCAGCTGTTGCTGTGACAGAGACAGGGGAGAGAACCATAGGCTCCAGCTCTTTGTCCGGCATAATAAAGCCACAGAAGTTTTTGCAGGAAGCCTTGTGATACAGTGGACCGTCAGCACGCTGCATCTTAAGCATCCAGTCCAGCTCGTACTTAATTTCCTCCAGACAAGCAGGCAGCTTTGTCTGGTTTAAAGCGTCTTCAGGAGACACATATTGATTTACAAAGTCGGGATTGATTTCATAGGCATACAATAGCTGTGCTACTGCCATAGCACCAGGACCTACATAACGGCCGTAGTCCCCGGCATCGTGCCATCCCCCGGTGACATCTCTTTCGTCGTTCTTGGTGTAGGCGGTTGCGATACCGGTATGGCAGGCTTCGTGAGCAAAGATACCGGCAGCCTCCTTAGGAAGAGTGTGCCCACAACGCTGGTAGTAGAAAAAGGCAAAGGTCTTTTGCAGGACAGAATCATAAACGGTTTCTCCGATAGGGAAAATATCAGATTCCCCTAAGCCCTCGGCAAAGAGATAGTACATGCCCGGCTCTGTAATCTCTGAAAAATCGCCAATATAATTTCGCTCACCGGCTGCTTTATTGTCAAAGGCTTTTGTAGTGGTCTTGCGCAAAACACCGGTTCCGTCACTGGTGCGGACCTCAAAGGTCACAGGCTGCTCCGAAACAAAGGTTGCATGCTTTGGCATTCCCGGATAGTATCCGCATTGATTGAGCATAATTTTCTTGTACATGATGGATATCCTTTCCTATTTGTGTTTGTTTTTATTGATGCCCCAACGACCGGCTCTTAGCAATTGCCCACCTGATTGCTAATGGTAAACAGATTACGGTATTCGGAGGGGGAACAACCCTTTAATCGCTTAAAGGTGCGATTAAAGGAGGATAAGCTGGAAAACCCGGACTTGGCTGAAATGTCTGTAATCGCCAGATTCGGTACAATCAGCATTTGCTCCGCCACATGAATTCGTTTGTTGCTTAAGTAGTCATAAAAGGTCTGATTGGTGTATTGCTTAAATAAACGCGTAAAATAGAACTTGGAAAAGCAGGCAATTGCAGCGGCATTTTCCAGGGTAATGTTTTCTGTGTAATGTGTGTCGATGTAATCCAAAACCTTGGATAGTCGATTCACCAAATCTCCGGACTTGACAGAGGCTACATTGAGAGGCGTTTCCTTTAAGGCCTCCTCACCGATTCTTGCGAACCAGGATAACAGAAGGGAGCAGGTGGATAACATTTTTGTGTTTGCATCTCCCCAATAACAATCTGCAAGCTCTAATAGTCCCCGTGCGCTCTCCTCGTATAATTCGGGGTTCTTCTCATAGGTTATGTGTTGGGGCTGAGACAAGAGGGATATGATGTAATTAAAGCCCGGCAGCTGATGAAACAGGTCTAACTCTGTGATGAAAATAAAACGAGTTCCTGACTCCGGGGCGTCAATCTGATGTAAGGCTCCGGGGGGAATCAAAAAAATATCGCCCTCCTGCAATATATAGTCCGTCTCATTGATATGTACTGTAAGGGTATCGTCCAGCACAAGGATGATTTCTAGAGAGGTCTGCCAGTGATTTGAATATCCTGCATTGATATTGTTATACCAGAAACGGAAGGGAGCGCCCTTGACATAGGAGGTTGTTTCCTGGTTTTGTGCCACATAGCGGTTATAGCTGGGAATATTGTCCGGTTGTACTAAATACTTTTTTCGTTTATCTTCTGATACGAAATAGCATTCTTTGGGATTCATAGGGCTGCCTTTCTACTGTAATCACTGCGTGAGCAGAACTGTCTGGTTGTTGTTTCGTATCATAGCATGGTTTTGATGAAAAGGCAATATTTGCACATAGAAAAGCACGAAAAGTGATTGGGTTATTCTGTCAGAGAAAAATGTCCTTTCATAAGGGAAAATGGGGCAGGGCCGTTTTCCAGGTAGTAGCTATGGAACAGGAAGGGTGTAAAGGAGGCACCTGCTTCTTCCTTGATATGGGAGCGCAGGTCCAGCAAACCCAGGTAGCTGACATAGTAGGTGGGGTAGTACACTGGGTTTTCCAGAAGGAATTCATAGACTTGTTCCAGGTTCTGTGCCGTGTATCCAAGTCCGGAGATGGTTTTTTCCATAGCTTCTTGATTCATTCCGTAATAGTGAATCAGTATGTCAGAGAGGGATAAAACGGCCATGCTTAGTCTCCTCTGCAAGGCCTCCAGCTGAATCTGGTCTGCAAGCAGTGGATTTCCCTGCTGCTTTGCCTGGTTTGCGATGAGAGAAAAGGAGGAAAACTCATTGTAGAGAGCCCAGGCCTCGCAATAGCCGGTAAAGTTTAACAGGGTAAAGAGTTTATTCTCCCATATCCCTCGGGCTTGATGTTGATACAAATCCTGATACAGATGACCGGGGAAGCCTTCATGAGCCAGGGTAGTACAAAGCTCCAGAGGGGTACATGTGGATTCCGGATTGATAT
This sequence comes from uncultured Lachnospiraceae bacterium, assembly GCA_945834545.1. Classification (GTDB taxonomy): domain Bacteria; phylum Bacillota; class Clostridia; order Lachnospirales; family Lachnospiraceae; genus Acetatifactor. The sequence continues at coordinate 3,569 of CAMAHO010000035.1, forward strand.
AGATGATGCTTGCTTTCGTGTCATCTATGGGGGTGGACAGATAGAAAGCAGGAGCAGATATGGCTTCCATCCCCGGACTCACCACCTTTATCAGGGGATTTGCATTTGTAAGCTTGGGGTAATAAGGCTGTAGTTCCTGCTCCAGACTGGCCAACAGGGCTTTTGCATCTGAGGATAAGGAGGGTTTTGGCTCCTCAAGTAGAAGAGCATAGTCGGAAGGGTTGTATTTTTGAAACAGCTTTTTGATTTCACCGGTGAGGGTCTTAATATCCTTGGATAATGCGCGTACTAGGGTTTCCGGCGTTGCGGACACTCCAGTTTTGTACTCTACCAGATAGGTGTAGTAGGTACGTCCGTTTTCCAGGCTACACAGTGGAAGGGTGCGCTCTTGGCCCAAGCCGGAACACTGTTCGGCAAAGGTGAGCAAGCCTTTGGATAGGAACTTAGAGGCCAGAACGGCATGCTTTTTTTGGTAGTCGGCCTTCTTAGACTCTGATAGGGAGAGCTCCTCCAGTCTGGTGGAAAAGGTAGTCCCCAGAAGTTGAGGGGCAAGGGTTGCCAATTGTTTGCTGATTGAAGCGGTGTCTTGATAGAATTCTTCGGAGTAGGACAGTCCTCTCCTGTCCCGTTCCTGTTCATAGTCCATTAATTGCTCCAGATACTTTCCGGTCTGAGCCAGTAGAGACAGATACTCTTTTACATCCTGTTCCCGATAAAAGGAATACTCCGACAGCAGAATCATCAGGTTTGATAAGGAGCCTCCGTTTAAGCTGCAGGGTTCTATGTAGTATTCAAAGGATTCCAGAGCTGCCCGCAGTCTGAGGGTATGCTTTAAGCAATCATATTCATATTGCTCCTCAGGGGAAAGTTGCGCTCTGGAAATTTCCTGTAATCGCTCTAAGGACGAGGAGGCCGTAACAACAGAGTCTTCCTCTACACCGTATAAAACCGGAGAGTAGTGGTAGATACCGTAGTTTTCTGGCTTCGCCAGAGTATAGTGCATGGATAAGGTGTCAGACAGCATCTCCTGACGGAACAGCTCATTATAGAAGGCTTTAAAACGCAGTGAGGTGCACCGGATTTTACAGACCGGAAGAACTACAGTAAGAAGTAGGCCGGTCAGGAGGAGCATCAGAATTGCAAGGAGGAAACGGGGCTTGGAAAGTCTTTTTTTCATAGCAATACCCTGAAGGGTAAAGTGTTGCTAAACTATATGCAGGGTTTTGGGAATATATGCTTTTGCCGGTATTAAAACTAGGAAGATAAAAAAGGAGAAAGATGGCAGAACCTAGGGCGTATAGATATTGACATAAAATACCCCAAACAGTATACTAAAAAGAGAAAAAACTGCCATAACGGAGGTTACATACATGAGTGTAAAAGAGGCAATTGCACAGGGAAAATGTGCACTTGGTATTGAGTTTGGTTCTACCAGAATTAAGGCTGTCCTGATTGATGAAAGTCACTCTCCTGTGGCTATGGGAACACATGACTGGGAGAATCGTCTGGAAAAGGGGATTTGGACTTACAGCTTGGAGGATATCTGGACCGGTCTGCAGGATTGCTATGCGTCCTTGGCGAAGGATGTCAAGGAGAAATATGGTATCGCCCTGACAAAGATAGACGCTATCGGTTTCAGCGGAATGATGCACGGCTATATGCCCTTTGACAAGGAGGGAAATCTACTGGTTTCATTCAGAACCTGGAGAAACACCATGACAGAGGAGGCCTGCAAGATTTTAAGTCCTCTGTTTGCGTTTAATGTTCCCCAGAGATGGAGCATTGCACATTTATATCAGGCCATCTTGAATAAGGAAGAGCATGTTGGCAGCATTGACTTCTTTACCACTCTGGCAGGCTATATTCACTGGAAATTGTCCGGGGAGAAGGTACTTGGAATCGGAGAAGCATCCGGTATGTTCCCCATTGATTCCGTTACCTTCGATTATGATAAAACTATGATGGGAAAATTCGATGAGCTTGCTGCTAAGGACGGATTCCCGAAGAAACTGGCAGAGATTCTGCCTAAAGTTTTGCTTGCAGGAGAAGAGGCGGGTGAGTTAACTGCAGAAGGTGCTAAGCTCTTAGACCCTACCGGAACCCTTCAGCCGGGTTCTAAAATGTGTCCTCCCGAGGGGGATGCAGGCACCGGAATGGTAGCCACCAATGCAGTGGCTGTAAAAACCGGTAATGTATCTGCCGGAACCTCCATCTTCTCCATGGTTGTCCTGGAAAAAGCCCTGAATAAGGCATATGAAGAGATTGATATGGTGACCACCCCTGACGGTATGCCTGTGGCTATGGTACATTGCAATAACTGTACCTCCGATTTAAATGCATGGGTCAATCTCTTTGATGAATTTGCAGACAGCTTTGGTATGAAGATAGAGAAAAACGAGCTTTACGGCGTGCTGTACAGGAAAGCCTTAGAGGCAGATAAGGATTGCGGTGGTTTGTTGGCTTACAATTACTTTAGCGGCGAGCCTGTGACAGGACTGAATGAGGGTCGTCCTATGTTCCTCAGAACGCCTGATGCCAAATTCAGCCTGGCAAACTTTATGAGAGCACATCTGTACAGTGCATTGGCTGCACTTAAGGTGGGTAACGATATTCTTCTCAAGGAGGAAAAGGTTGCAGTGGACTCCTTGATGGGTCACGGCGGCTTATTTAAGACCCCGGTTGTTGGACAGAAGATGCTGGCAGCAGCTCTGAATGCCCCTGTTACCGTTATGGATACGGCCAGTGAGGGCGGCCCTTGGGGTATGGCTGTGTTAGCCGCATTTATGCTGGAGAAGAACGGCGAGACCTTAAGCGAATACTTAAATAACCGTATTTTTGCCGGACAGACAGGCACAACGATTGCTCCCGATGCGGAGGATGTTGCCGGCTTTGATGCCTTTACCGCAAGCTATGTAGCTACCCTACCTGCACAAAAGGCAGCAGTGGATGGCTTGAAATAAGTTTCTTACGAGAGGAGAAGTGACATGCTGGAAGAACTGAAGCAAAAGGTTTATGAAGCAAATATGGATCTTCCCAGATATGGTCTCGTTACCTTTACCTGGGGAAATGTGAGTGCCATTGACAGGGATAAGGGCTTGATTGTCATCAAACCCAGTGGTGTGGATTATGAAAAGATGAAACCGGAGGATATGGTGGTACTGGACCTGATGGGCAATATTGTGGAAGGAACCTGCAGGCCATCTTCTGATACCCCAACTCATCTGGAGCTTTACAGAAGCTTTCCTGAAGTGGGCGGTGTGGTACATACCCATTCGCCGTATGCCACCAGCTGGGCTCAGGCAGGAAGAAGCATTCCTTGCTACGGAACCACACATGCAGATTACTTTTACGGAGAAATCCCTTGTGCGCGAAGCCTTACCCAGATGGAAATCGAGCACGATTATGAGCTGAACACCGGTAAGGTAATTGTGGAGGAGTTCGTTCATATCTGTAAGGATCCCATGGCGGTGCCGGGCGTACTTTGTACTAACCACGGACCTTTTACCTGGGGTACGGACGCACACAATGCAGTACATAATGCGGTGGTATTGGAAGAGGTTGCCAAGATGGCATACTGGTCTGAACAGATTAACCCCAGAATTGCCGTAGCACCTCAGACGATTCAGGACAAGCATTACAATCGTAAGCATGGCCCCAATGCATATTACGGCCAGAAGTAACCTGTGACGATTTGCTTGGCATGGATGCGAGACAAATGAATTTTGGGAAAGAGAAACGATGGTTTTCTGAGAGCTTTGATGGAGCCTATGACGGTATTCAGAGTGCTCGGATAGACTGGACGAATAGTAAGAATTGTGCTACAGTATGTAGGCAAGCATAGAATGCATAGTCGACGCAGTATGTCGACAGAATGGAGGACAAGATGACAAATTTAGAACTGCAAAGACAGGCGAATGAAGTTCGCAAAGGCATTGTAACCGCAGTTCACAGTGCAAAGGCAGGACATCCCGGCGGATCCTTATCTGCAGCAGATGTATTTACCTATCTTTATTTTGAAGAGATGAACATCGATCCCAAGAATCCTGACAAAGAGGATAGAGATCGCTTTGTATTATCCAAGGGACATACTGCTCCCGGTTTATACTCTACATTGGCCAACAGAGGCTATTTCCCGGTTGAGGATTTGAAGACCCTTCGTAAATTGGGTTCTTACTTACAGGGACATCCCTGTATTCATATTCCCGGCGTGGATATGTCCTCCGGTTCTTTGGGACAGGGCATTTCAGCAGCAGTAGGAATGGCACTTGGCGGAAAGATGAGTGACAAGAGCTTCCGCGTATATACCTTGCTTGGAGACGGTGAGATTCAGGAAGGTCAGGTTTGGGAGGCAGCAATGTTTGCCGGACACAGAAAGCTGGACAATCTTTGCGTTATCGTGGATAACAACGGCCTTCAGATTGATGGTAAGATTGAGGATGTATGTTCCCCTTACCCTATTGACAAGAAGTTTGAAGCTTTCAATTTCCATGTAATCAACTGCGATGCTCATGATTTTGATGCTCTTCGCGCTGCTTTTAATGAAGCTAAGGCTACCAAGGGTCAGCCCACTGCAATTATCGTTAAGAGCGTAAAGGGTAAGGGCGTATCCTTTATGGAAAACAACGCCGGCTGGCATGGCAAGGCTCCTAATGATGAGGAGTATGCAATCGCAATGGCTGATCTTGAGAAGATCGGTGCAGCTCTCCAGTAAATTGAAGCTTAAGAAAGGCATGGTAAATAAAATGGCAGATGTAAAGAAAATCGCGACCAGAGAAAGTTATGGTAACGCTTTAAAAGATTTAGCAGAAGAATTTCCCAACCTGGTAGTATTGGATGCTGACCTTGCTGAAGCAACCAAGACAGGTATTTTTAAAAAGGCATATCCGGATCGTCACATCGATTGCGGTATTGCAGAGTGCAACATGGTAGGTGTGGCAGCAGGTCTTTCCCTTGTAGGCAAGATTCCTTTCGTAAGCTCCTTTGCTATGTTTGCAGCAGGCCGTGCATTTGAGCAGGTTCGAAACTCTGTTGGATATCCTCATTTGAATGTAAAGATTGGCGCTACTCATGCCGGTATCACGGTAGGTGAAGACGGTGCTACCCATCAGTGTAACGAAGATTTGGCTCTTATGAGAACCATCCCCGGTATGGTTGTAATGTGTCCTTCAGATGACATTGAGGCAAAGGCAGCAGTTCGTGCCGCTTTAGAGTATGACGGACCTGTATACATCCGTTTCGGTCGTGCAGCAGTGCCTGTAATCAATGACAAGCCTGATTACAAGTTTGAAATCGGCAAGGGTACTGTGGTTCGTGAGGGCAAGGATGTTACAATCGTAGCTACCGGTATCTGTGTGGATTCTGCATTGGGTGCAGCAGAGTTGCTTGCAGCAGACGGAATCGACGCAGAGGTAATCAATATCTGTACCATAAAGCCTCTTGACGAGGAGCTTATCCTTGCAAGCGCTAAGAAGACCGGAAAGGTTGTAACCGTTGAGGAGCATTCCGTAATCGGCGGTCTCGGAAGTGCAGTTTGTGATTGCTTATCCGAGAAGCTTCCTACCCCTGTTAAGAAGCTTGGCATGCAGGACATCTTCGGTGAGTCCGGCTCTGCAGCTGCCTTAGTTGAGAAGTATGGCTTAGACGCTAAGGGCGTGGCTGCTTCCGTAAAGGCATTTGTGTAATTCTGCAGAATATAGGCTGTAAGGCTGTTCTGCGCTAGAAATGCAAAATTCTGAGGTTTCGGAATGGTATCGTGTTGGAAGTGTGAAAATCTGAGATTTCAGAACCAACCGTTTCGCAGTAGATATATGAAATCTTGAAGTCCCAAGGTAATTTATCAGTTCATTATCTGATATGGTGAATTACCTTGGGATTCTTTTTACCATGAGATAAAATTCTTTTGCAGTTAATTCTTTGTTCATATTAGATGGCAAATGGGAATTTTCGGTAAATCAATTACCCAGTAGTTCACGACACGGATATAACTTAGAAAATCGTGGACTAACCGTAGGAATAAACTTGAACTTACGGATAGAATTAGAGAAACGGGAAACTGAGGCCTTCATGACCTAATATATAGTATTTTCTCTGGACCTGGACTTTTACAATTCTGAAATGCTAGTCTATTTAGCCCATTTTTTCTGAAAAGCCTCTACATTCGCTTTCACATCTCCCTTAAACACTGCAGAACCGGCTACAATCACATTTGCTCCGGCTTCTGTAGCTTGATGGACATTCTCCAAGGTGATTCCACCATCCACCTCTATGTCTAAGGTAAGCCCTGCTTCATTTGCCATGGAGCGAATCTCAGCAACCTTATCCAAACAAGAAGGAATCAGTTTCTGACCTCCGAAGCCCGGTTCCACGGTCATAACCAGAATCATATCTACCAATTTCAAATAAGGAGCAACCTCGCTGGCCTTAGTAGCCGGTTTGATGGTGATGGCAGCTTTTTTCCCTGCATCACGAATCATTTTGATTACTTCTTCGGGGTGTTCCGTAGCTTCCAAATGAAAATTAATGATATCTGCGCCTGCCTGGGCAAAGGTCTCGATATATCGTTCCGGTTTTTCTATCATCAGGTGTACATCCAGAACCAAATCCGTTTTTTTACGGATGGATTCTAAGACCGGCATCCCAAAGGAAATGGAGGGAACAAACAAGCCGTCCATCACATCAAAGTGAAGATACTGTGCGCCACCCTGTCTTGCCTGTTCAATTTGCTCTCCCAACCGCCAAAAGTCAGCTGCTAATATAGAAGGTGATAATCGGTTCATAAAAACTCCATTCTGTGGTCACATAGTGGACCACATCATTTGTGCAAACTGATTGTATCAAACTGCCCTTTAAAATGCAAGAGGGGGGCAACGGGGGACATAGGTGACAGGTCCATTTGGGGTCAAATGGACCTGTCACCTATGTCCCCTATGTCCCCCGTTGCCCCTTGACTTTTGCTCCTAATTCTGCTAGCATTTAGCCATGCAAACATGACAAACGCAATGACGAAGAGAGTATGTTTCGGGAAGCTTTACAGAGAACATCCTGCACGGCTGAGAGGGATGGAGTGGAAGGAAACAGAAGATGGCTTCCAAGCAGCGCACCGACCCGGTGTCCCGGTTAGGCTGCGACAGGTTCCGCCTGTTATAGCGGATAAGGTTATTGACCTGATGAGGTTTGTATCGAGAGGTACAGATGAAGAGAAGTGGTAACGCGTAAACACGCCTTCTCATGAGACGAAAGTTTCATGGGAAGGCGTTTATTGTTACTGACAAAGCTATGATAAACAGCTTCAGGCGAAACGGGGAGAAATCCAGGGCACGAATCAAGAGCGCAAACCCAAATGGCGTACTTGAAGTACAAATCATAGGGACGAATCAAAGCAGATTAAGAAAGGAGAGCTTATTATGCAGAATAAAGGGAAGTATTATTTAACGACAGCCATTGCTTATACTTCAGGGAAACCACATATCGGAAATTCTTATGAAATCGTGATGGCTGATGCCATCTGCCGACTGAAGAGGCAGCAGGGCTACGATGTATTTTTTCAGACAGGTACAGATGAGCATGGACAAAAAATTGAGGAAAAGGCGAAGACGGCCGGAATCACTCCAAAAGAATTTGTGGACCAGGTGGCAGGCACCATTCGAAGTATCTGTGATTCTTTGAACATCTCTTATGACAAATTTATCCGCACCACAGATGAATATCATGAGAAACAGGTGCAGAAGATTTTCAAGCGCCTGTACGATCAGGGCGATATTTATAAGGGTTCCTATGAGGGACTGTATTGTACTCCTTGCGAGTCCTTCTGGACGGAAAGCCAGCTGGTAGACGGGAAGTGCCCTGACTGCGGCAGAGAGGTAAAGCCTGCAAAGGAGGAGGCTTACTTCTTTAAGATGAGTAAATATGCGGACAAATTGATGAAGTATTATGAGGAGCATCCGGAGTTTATCCAGCCTGTTTCCCGCAAAAATGAGATGGTGAATAATTTCTTAAAGCCCGGTTTACAGGACCTTTGCGTATCCAGAACCTCCTTCAAATGGGGCATTCCGGTGACCTTTGATGAGAGACATGTGGTGTATGTCTGGCTGGATGCGTTGACCAACTACATCACCGGTATCGGGTATGATGCAGAGGGCAACAGCACGGAGCAATACAAGAAACTATGGCCTGCAGATTTGCATTTGATTGGAAAAGATATTGTTCGTTTCCACACGATTTACTGGCCGATTTTCCTGATGGCTCTTGGCGAGCCGCTGCCGAAGCAGGTTTTTGGTCATCCATGGCTTTTGCAGGGCGGTGAGAAGATGAGCAAGTCCAGGGGAAATGTGATTTACGCGGATGATTTGATTGCGCTTTACGGTGTGGATGCGGTTCGATATTATGTGCTTCATGAAATGCCTTATGAAAATGACGGAACCATCACCTGGGAATTGATGACAGAGCGTTTCAATTCCGATTTGGCTAATGTCCTGGGAAATCTGGTAAACAGAACAATCTCCATGACCAATAAGTATTTTGGTGGTATTGCCGTGAAAACCGGTGTCACGGAAGCAGTTGACGAGGAGCTTAAGGCAGTGGTAACGGCCGCCAGAGAGAAGGCTGCAGATAAAATGAATGCTATGAAGGTGGCAGAAGCCATTGATGAAGTGTTTGCTATCTTTAAGAGGAGCAATAAATATATCGATGAAACGGAGCCTTGGGTACTTGCAAAGAGCGAGGACAAGAAGGATCGCCTGAGCGAGGTAATGTATAATCTGTTGGAAGCCATTGCGATCGGTGCGAATCTGCTGCTCCCTTATATGCCGGAAACCGGGAATGCAATCCTTGAGCAGATTTCCGACAGGGTGAGAGAGTACGATACCTTGAATCAGTTTGGATTGCGGGCCTCAGATGCAAAGGTTACGGATACACCTAAAATTTTGTTTGCCCGTCAGGATTTGGCAGTGATTATGGAAAAGGTGGCACAGATTCAGGAAGCCCAGAAGGCTGAGTACCAGAGAGAAAACGGAATAGCCGCTGAGCCTTCAAAGGAGGAGAAGGGAATCGACATTGAGCCAAAGGATGAGATTTCCTATGATGATTTTGCAAAGCTTCAGTTTCAGGTAGGAGAAATCTTAGCTTGTGAGGCAGTTCCTAAGTCGAAAAAGCTGCTCTGCAGTCAGGTGAAAATCGGAAGTCAGGTAAAACAGATTGTGTCCGGTATCAAGCTTCATTACAGCCCGGAGGAAATGGTAGGGAAAAAGGTAATGGTGCTTGTGAATCTGGCACCGCGTACCATTGCCGGGGTGGAAAGCCAGGGAATGCTTCTCTGTGCAGAGGATGCAGAGGGAAATCTGGCATTGATGACACCGGAGCGTGAAATGCCGGCAGGCGCTGAGATTTGTTAATTCTAAAACATTTATGAAATATCCCTTTCCTCTCTTTCAGGAAGAGAGGAAAGGGAGTATAGTAGAAGAGGTTGTACATGTGCGCTGTGGAAATTGGTTGGGCTGCTCCGGATGAATGGTCAGATATTATGACTATGGTATGGAGAACCTTTTTGGAGCATGAAGGGAGAGTTTATTCTCAACAGGGAGTGCACTCTTTTTTTGAATTTATTACCAACGACAGGCTCTATCAAAGCTTTTTAACCGGGTATTATCAGATTATTGTCGCCCGCCTGAAGGGAGAAATCGTGGGGATGTGTTCCCTTCGAAACGGTAATTTCCTCTCTCTGTTGTTTGTGAAGGATGGATATCAGGGACAGGGAATTGGTACCCGCCTGGTAGAGAACATGAAGCGGTATCTAAAAACGGAGGCTGGTCAGTACAACATGCTGGTGAAGGCTGCCGTGGGTGCCGAAGGCTTTTACCTAAGGAACGGTTTTTACATCACCGGGCAGTTAGAAGAAGCAGGCGGTGTACAGGTGATTCCCATGGAGACATTACTATAAGGAGGGAAAAATACAATGAAGATGTTTGATATGGACAGTCCCTTGATGACGGGGCTGAATAAGTTTGCAGACCTAATCTGGTTGAATATTTTGACCATTGTGTGCTGCATTCCTATTATTACAGCGGGGGCCTCTCTCACAGCTATGCACTATATGTGCCTAAAAATTGCCAGAGATGAGGAGTGCTACATCACAAAGGGCTTTTTCAAGTCCTTTAAGATGAATTTTAAGCAAGCTACTATTATTTGGATATTGGAGCTGTTGGTCGCCCTGTTTCTCTTTGGAGACCTGTGGATTATTTATCGTTCCGGAATCGAGTTTCACATCATATTTCACATTGCTGTGATTCTTGTGGCTGTGTTGGTGCTGTTAATCTCAGCCTTTGTGTTCCCGGTACTTGCAAAGTTTGATAATACGATTTTTAAAACCATAAAGAATTCCCTGGTAATCAGTATGGCCCAGCTGCCTAAGAGCGTTGTCTACATTGTGCTGACGGTGTTGGTTTTTGTGATTACGATTTATCTGCCTCAGGTATTGCCTATGTTTTTCTTTTTTGGCTTGTCTTATCCTGCCTTCTTGTTTGCAAAGATGTACAGCAAGTTCTTTGAAAAACTGGAGAATCAGATTTTGGAAGCCAACGGCGGCAATGGGGAAGATGCTGCGGATGAGGATGAGCATATTTTCAGTGATGAGGTAGAAATTTAAGGAAAATATGTGCGATATTAACAAAACAGGGCAACAGAATTTATGGGTTTTGACTACTAAATGGGTACAAATCAATTAAAA
>CAMAHO010000036.1 GCA_945834545.1 uncultured Lachnospiraceae bacterium
CCCGACCCACGGCTTAGAAGGCCGTTGCTCTATCCAGCTGAGCTACGGACACATAACGGTTGTACTCAAACCGACGAAGCATATTTTAACCCACTTTGTTCTATTTGTCAACTGAAATTTTTATGCATTTTGGGGGACTATGAGCCATTTTTGATAATGTCCTAATATACCGCTAATGAAAATGTCCCAATGAGGTATAATACTTCCATCAACAACTGGAGGTGACTATTATCAGAAAGGTTGAATTATCAATGGATGTCCCCCTCTTGACAAATACCACCAAAATCGCTAAAATAGCTTTATCGCTTTAAAGTGTAGAAATTTAAAGTGTTGCGCTTTAAAGTGGTAAATTATTACTATTCTATGGAGGATAAATCTATGACAGTAGTACTTAGCTCGATTCTCCTTGTGGTATTCTTCGCAATTATGATTTGCGTAGGCTTCTACACAAGGAAAAATGCAACTGATGTAAACGGATTTGTTTTAGGGGGCCGTTCCGTTGGTCCCTGGTTAACTGCCTTTGCCTTCGGTACCTCTTACTTTTCCGCTGTTATCTTTGTGGGTTACGCAGGACAGTTCGGTTGGAATTTCGGTCTTGCTGCCACCTGGGCAGGTTTGGGAAATGCCTTTATCGGTTCCCTTCTTGCATGGAATATTTTGGGCAGAAGAACCCGTATCATGACACAAAGTCTGGATGCAAAGACCATGCCGGATTTCTTTGGCAAGCGCTTTCTTTCCACTCCGCTAAAGGTTGCTGCTTCCGTAATCGCCTTTGTTTTCCTGATTCCTTATACCGCTTCTTTGTACAATGGTTTGTCCAGCTTGTTTGGTCTGGTGTTTGATTTGCCTTACTGGGTTGTTATCGCTGTGATGGCTGTTCTGACCGGTATGTATGTTATCTTCGGCGGTTATATGGCAACTGCAATCAATGACTTTATTCAGGGCATTATCATGCTCTTCGGTATTGCAGCAGTTATCCTGGCTGTTTTAAAAGACAACGGCGGCCTTATGGAAGCATGCAGGGCCTTGTCTGCAGTTCCCGCAGATGGCTGGACCGGTGGTGCTTACACCTCCTTCTTTGGTCCCGATCCTGTATTCCTTCTCTTTGTTGTCATCCTCACTTCCTTAGGAACCTGGGGACTTCCCCAGATGGTAGGAAAATTTTACTCCATCAAGAGTGAAAAGGATATTCACAAGGGAACCATTATTTCCACCTTCTTTGCAATTATTGTAGCCGGTGGTTGTTACTTCCTGGGTGGTTTCGGAAGATTGTATGCCGATAAGGTTTCTGTATCTGCATCCGGCAAGGTTTTGTTTGACACCATCATTCCTTCCATGCTGTCCACCTTATCTCCGATTATCATTGCAGTAGTGATTGTACTGGTGCTTTCCGCATCCATGTCAACACTTTCCTCCTTGGTATTGACCTCCAGCTCCACCTTTACTCTGGATGTGATTAAGCCTTCTATGAAAAAGGAAATGTCCGAAAAAAAGCAGGTGTTCATCATGAGACTGTTCATTGTATTTTTCATCCTGGTCTCCGCAGTTATCGCTATCTTTAAGGATGCAAATCCTCAGGTAACCTTTATTGCGCAGATGATGGGCGTGTCCTGGGGTGCATTGGCAGGAGCTTTCCTGGCTCCCTTCCTATATGGTTTGTACTGGAAAGGCATCACCAAGATATCCGTAGCAGTTTGCTATGTATGGGGTTGCTCCATCGCGATTATCCAGCTCATCGTGTCCCTCGGCGGAATCGATGTCTCCGGCTGGGGCCCGGTATTTGGTCTGATGTTTAAGACCTCTATCCACTCCGGTGTATTCGCTATGGTCGGTGGTTTAATTATTGTTCCTATTGTAAGCCTCCTTACAAAGAAGACTGCTGCTCCCGAAGCTGCCGCTATGTTTGACTGCTTCGAGGAAAAAGTGGAAGTTCCTAAAAAAGAAGCTTTGGATTAACCAAATTCCAAGAGTACATAAAAAAGGCAGGGTGAACTGAATTTGCCCTGCCTTTTCTTTTCCTTCTGCTCTACTGCGCCAGCCCGGAAATCTGTATAATCACATTTCCTTCATCATTTTTCTTCATGACATAGATAATGCTGTCTTCATCTACCCAGCTATATTCCGTGTATTCCTGGTTTTCTCCTCGGAAGCCCTTAGTTCCTTCTCCGTAAGTCCCCTCAAAGACTTCTACCACTTCCTCCAGAGAATACTCCTCGCCGGCCTCATAAATAACTCCCTTCAGAACTTCCTCTGTGGTATATAGATAAATCCAATGGTAAACCGGAATTCCAAGCACTTCCTCTGCATTTCCTCTGGACTCCACTGTCTGTTTTTTATCTCCCATGAAATGTCCGCCCATATATGGCTTTGCTGTTTTTTCCTGGCCACAGGCCACCAGGCAAAATACAGATATTACAATACATAATGCGATAACTTTCTTTTTCATTTTGCTCCCTTCAGCCTTCCTAAAAGAATAGGAGAAATGCCTCCTTTAAGACATTTCTCCTGCAACTATCAATCGGGGTGACAGGATTCGAACCTGCGACCCCCTGCTCCCAAAGCAGGTACTCTAGCCAAGCTGAGCCACACCCCGACAACAAACAAGATTATATCCAAAGAGCCACCGGATGTCAACCCATTTTTCTATTTAATATAAGCAATATTGACATGCAATTCTCCGAAGCGGTCAATTTCCATGATTGCATAGCTGGGAAGTCTTCCCTCCTGTCTGGGATAGGACAAGCTTCCCGGATTCACTGCAATGACGTCCGCTCCATATTCCACTATAGGTCTATGAGTGTGTCCAAAGCAAACTATTTTTGCCCCTCTGGTTCTGGCTTCCTCCTTTATAATCTCCGTCCCAACAGAAACATAAAAATTGTGTCCATGCGTAACCCAGATTTTATTGCCTCCAAAGCTTACATCCACTTCCCGTGGCAAATCAGAAAAGTAATCATTATTTCCTTTAACCATATAAATCGGGCAGGAAGTTACCTGTGTAAAGACATTTTCACTCCCCTCTATATCGCCGCAATGGATTACCAGGTCCGGATTGTGCATCTTTAATATCTTTCCATAGTTCGCATTGTGTCCGTGTGTATCACTTACAATGATTGCTTTCATACTTCATCAATTCCTCTTTCATCAATCGTAATGCTTTCCCTCTATGGCTAACCTGGTTCTTTTCTTCAGGAGAAAGCTGCGCTGTTGTCTTTCCAAATTCCGGTACATAAAAGATTGGATCGTAGCCAAAGCCATTCTCCCCCTGCTCCTCATATCCTATCAGACCTTCTATGGTTGCCCTTGTAGTCACCTCAGACTTGTCCGGGAAAACCGCCGCTATGGCGCATACAAACCTGGCGCTTCTCTCATCACCCTCTTTTCCTTCCAATCTTCGGATAATCTCAGCATTCTTAATGCGATACGAAGTATCCTCTCCCATAAATCTCGCCGAAAGCACCCCGGGAGACTTATCCATAGCATCTACCTCCAGCCCGGAATCATCCGCCATAACAATGGCGTCTGTGTGCTGCGCTACGCTTCTGGCTTTGATCAGGGCGTTTTCCTCATAGGTTTTGCCGTTTTCCTCAATAGCAATCTCGATTCCGGCCTCTTTCATAGTAAGGACTTCATAATTCAGGTCTTTTAGGATTTCCTGAATTTCTTTTACCTTCCCCTTATTTCCCGTTGCAAAAATGATTTTATTCTTCATGACTTATTGTATAAACCTCCTTTAAACCTTGCAGTAAACCTTCCGCTATCTTGTCCTGATATTCTTCCAGGCTCAGCAAATTCTCTTCCTGCTCATTGGTCAGGTATCCTAATTTCAACTTCATTGTCGGTATCTCATAGGCCCATAAAGGATCTTCCCTTTCTATTTGAAAGAAAGCCTCTCCCCGATTCTGGGTTTGAATGGCAACATTTCTTACAAAGGAATCACAAAGCTCCTGTATACTTGGTCTCTCCCAGTAGAACGCTCCATTACAACACCCCTCTATCCCATACCGTAACGGCTCATCACTGCTCCCCAGGCTTAGAATCACACAAACATCAGCTTCTGTCTTAGGAAGCAAAGTGGCAATTTTCGGGAGCTTTTCCTCATCCTGGATAGAAATGAGCAATACTCTGATTTTTTCCTCTGTAAGTTCCTCCAGCTTTTGGAGAAATGAGTTGCATACCTTTTCCAGAATCTGTTTTTCATCTTCCACCGCTATCAAAGCCAGAGTGAAATCTGACCCCTCCAGTTCAAAGACTCTGACTCTTTCCTCAAAGCTCCTGTCTGTGCCCTGAGACAGCAGTTCCTTCTGTGTGTCCAAATCACTTTGATCGGACAATTGCTCCAGGTTCTGTTGCAGAGCACCTTCCAAACCCGAGGTATCTGTTATGTAAGAGGTAGGCTTTAAGAGGGAGAAATAAATTGTTACAGCAAGGGTCGAGATAGTCAAAAGCACCAAATATCCCAGTGGTATTCCTTTTTTTACCATATTAATCATATTGTGTTCCTCATTTTAGGAGGTTTGGGCCCCATAAACTGATAAAAATAGGTTTTCATCATACCATTATAGATTTTTCTGTTTTTATCGGCCTTTCGACCAATATCCTTCTCTGCCTGCTCATAAGAGGTTATCAGGTACATACTCCAGCTGTCCAACTGTCGGTAACGCTCTCCTATGACTGTATAGATTTCTTTCACGGCCTCCTTATCCCCCAAGCGCTCTCCATAGGGGGGATTGGTGATCAGAAATCCATACTTTTTACTGTGGCTTAACTGGGCAACATCTCTTTTTTGAAAATGAATGAACTTGTCTACCCCGGCCAGTTTTGCATTTTCTCTGGCAATGGAAACCATTTCCTCATCCAAATCATAGCCCTGTATATCCGTAGCAGCAGACAGATCCACCAATTCCTCTGCTTCCGTGGCAGTCTCCTTCCACAGCTGCTTCGAAACAATGTGATTCCAATTCATAGCCGTGAAGCCTCTTTTCATTCCCGGCGCCATATGGACTGCCATCATGGCTGCCTCAATAGGAATTGTACCACTGCCGCAAAAGGGATCTACCAAAATCCTGGAGGCGTTCCAGGGAGTGAGCATAATCAAACCCGCGGCCAGATTCTCAGCAATGGGTGCCTTAGCAGTAAGCTTTCGATAACCCCTCTTATGCAGAGATTCCCCGGTGGTATCCAGTCCAATCACAACCTTATCTTTTTTCAGGAAAACACGCAGGGGGAAGCTTTCTCCGCTCTCCTCCAGCCAATTTATGTGATATACCTTCATCAATCGATCCACAATTGCTTTTTTCATAACACTTTGTATGTCACTGGGACTAAAAAGCTTTGATTTCACGCTGGCCGCTTTTGCAACCCAGCATTTCCCATCTCTCGGGATGTACTCCTCCCAGGGAATATTCTTGGTCTGCACATACAACTCTTCAAAGGTCTCGGCCTCAAACTCACCTACCTTGATTAGAACCCTCTCTCCGGTTCGAAGGAAGATATTGGCTCTGCAAACAGCCTCCTCATCTCCTAAAAAGGTTACTCTGCCGTCTTCCACCTCAGAAATATCATATCCCAGATCATCTATTTCTCTTTTCAGCACTGCTTCCATGCCAAAGTGGCAAGGAACAATCAGTTCTAAATATTTCATCTAATTCGTCCTTCCCTATTTCCTACACACACGCAAAAATTATACCGTGTATTGCTCTTTCTGTAAACTGTTTTGTACCAGTCCCAGTTGACGTGGTGAAAATAGTTAGTACTTTTGTACTATTTTCTACTTGCTTTTTCCGGGAAGATGCTTTATAATCAGCTCAGTAGATGGGATTCCCCCCAATACATCCTATCTACTCCCATATATTTATTATTTATACTCCCCTCAAAAAGAGCCGATACGTTATGTATCAGCTCTTTTCATTTTAGGATTGCGAGAGCACAAAGTGCGAAGCAATTCGTAGGTATCATCGTATCGATATGAGTGTTCCGTTACAACCAGTCTCTAAAAAACTTCACCACCAACAATATCAGAAGAATGGGCAAGAAAATGGGCAGTAAGGAGAAGGCCAGGCGGAATAAAAGATTGATCACAAGTATCACGACAAGAAAGACAATGAGGCTTTTCAGCCATCCGGGCATTTTCTTCTTCCAAGACTTATATTGCGATGAGCTCTCTTGCTCACTATACTCCGTGCTTTGCTGGTATTCAGCTCTCTGATAGGCAGTATCACTTACTTCCAGAATGGAACGGGCAATCAGACGCGGATTTCCCAAGGAAGCCACGACAGCCTGCTCGCTTTCTCCCATTCTGATTTTGGAATTGATATAATCCCGATAGTATTCAATATGACTGTCTACCACATCTGCCGGAAGATTGCCGGTCAGAGCCTGTCTTAATCCAAGCAAAAAAGCTTCCTTATCCATATTTCCTCCTGAAACGCAAAATAAAGCTCGCTCAAAACCAGTTCTCTTTTAACGCTACTTGGTTTTGCTTGCGAGCTTTATTGTATCATGTGCATTTTATTTCGTAAATATTCCAATTAGAAAGGATTTCTAAACTTTTTATTAACCCTTTACACTACCTAGCGCTACACCAGCAATGATGTACTTGGAAAGCAGGAAATATACGATAAACAGCGGCAATACGGTCAATGTCAGGCCCAGATAGATGGAGCCGTACTCAACCTTGTAAATATCCGTCTTTAACATGGTAACCATAATAGGCATGGTCTTTACATTGCCCTTGGTTAAGATAACATTGGGCAAGAACAGGTTATTCCAGCTGGATACAAAGGTAAAGATCGCCTGGGTTGCCATTGCCGGTTTCATAATAGGCAATGCAATTTTATTAAAGGTATAAAACTCTCCTGCCCCGTCAATTCGTGCTGATTGCACAATCTCCAGTGAAAATGCCGGTTCCATATACTGCTTCATAAAGAAGACCATAGCCGGGGCCGCGATGGACGGCAGAATTAAGGGCCAGAAGGTATTGGTCAAGCCAACCTTATAAACCATCTGATAGAAACCGATGGTAACCACCTGGGCAGGAATCATCATAACTGCCATAATAAAGGTAAAGAATGCTCTCTTAAGCTTCCACTGATAAACTACGATGGCATAGGCAGTCAGAGTAGAGAAATATACCGCCAATGCTGTTGCACCGGTAGAAATAATGAGAGAGTTTCTAAAACCAACGAATGCATTGAAGGAACCCTTTTCATTGATGATTTTAAAGTTGTCCATCAGATGCGTAGACGGCAACAGAGATACCGCATGTGCCTGAATCTCAGGTGTGGATCTGGTACCGTTTACAATCATAATCCAGAAGGGAATAATGCTCAGTACTGCCAGTAAAATACAAACCAGCATTACAAAGGCAATGAACACATAGTAACCGGTTCCGTGATTTCTATGTTTAACCACATTCGTTGCTTCCTTAGCCATTGATGTTTCCTCCCTTCTTCTGCTCTTTCAGCTTCTGTCGATATGCCTTCTCCTGTGCCTTGATAACTTTATGAAGGGCTGCTTCATCCTTATCTCTCATCAGGTAGAATACAATCGCAGACAGGACGCCAATGATGACAAACATAATCATACTACATGCTGCAGCGGTAGCATAGTTGTGCTCGCCGGTGAAGCCCTGGTTGTAAATGAATACGCTTGCCGTCTGAATCGCAAAGCGAGGCTCTCCATGACCATTGGTAATCAGATATGGTATATCAAACATCTGCAGACCACCAATTAAGCTTGTAATCATTGTGTAAAGCAGAATGGTTTTCGTATTGGGAATGGTAACAAACAAGAACTTCTGCAAGCCATTGGCACCGTCAATATCGGCTGCTTCGAACAGCTCCGGGCTGATACCCAGAATACCGGAAATCAACACAATCATGGTATAGCCATACCACATCCAGAACTGAATAAAGATTACGAGAAGTCTCGTGGACCACTTGTCATTAAAAAAGTCCATAGGGGCATCTATCACACCCCATTTCTGTAACAGGTCATTGACAGGACCTACAGGGTAATAGAACAAGCTGCTGAACAAAACCGCTACAGAAGCTGCAGTGATGATATTCGGCAGATAAAATACAACCTTGAAAAATCCTTTTCCAAAAAGTTTCATTCTCTCATTGGTAAACCAGGCTGCCAATATAAGAGCCAATGAAATCTGAGGAATGAAGTTGCATATCCAAAGGAGAAAGGTAGTCTTGACACCGGTAATAAAGGTATCGTTTGTCAGAGCCCATTTAAAGTTATAGAACAACCCCTTTGGATGAATATGAAGTGCTGTATCAAATCCCTTTAAGTTGGTAAATCCGATAAACAAGGTATAGAAAATCGGGTACAACTGAAAGAGAAGGAACGCAACCACAAAAGGTATGGAAAATATATACCCATATTTTGCGTAGCTTACACCCTTACGCTTCATCTTTTCCACCTCCGCCATAGCATTTTAAACAAAAATAGGGCGGTCGGAAGTTTCCGCCCGCCCCTAATGTACTGCTTAATTATTCTACAGTAATAGAAGTAAACTGGTCTGCTACTGCCTGCTTGAAGTCAGCGATTGCTGTATCTCTGTCCTTCTCGCCGCCGGTGTAAGCACGAACCTGATCTCTCCATGCAGAGTTGATGGACTCATCATACTGTGTTAAGTTCTTACCATTTGCAAACTGGTTAGCAGGTACGAATACATCAAACATATTCTGTCCGCCTAAGAACTCAAGCTCACCGTTGGACTTAGCCATTACAGTACCGGAAGCAACTGTATCCTTTGTACCGCCTTCGCCGTTCAAAGTACCGTTAGCCCACATATACTGAAGACCAGTCTCAGAAGTATCAAGAGTAATCCACTCAATAATCTTACCTACAGCGCCCTTAACCTTGGAATCCTTGTTTGCAAGAATCCATGTACCGCCCCAGAAGAAGCCGATAGGAGATTCGCAAACTGCCCAGTCACCGTAAGAGCTGTTGCCCTCTTCCTCAGTACCACAGTTAGCACCAATTGTATAGTTGATCAACCATGCAGGACCGAAGAAACCGAATACGCCGCCATCCTTCTTCATATCAGCGAACCAGCCGTCTGTCCAGTCTTTGGTGTCATGATGCCAACCGTTGTCTTTTAACTTCTTGGAAGCATCGATAAATGCCTCTCTCTTAGGATCGATAACAAGCTTGTCATCTACGATCCAACCCTGATCAGAGCTGTTCTCAAATGCGTGCCAGATATCGCCGTCGCCGGATACGATAGCATAGCCCTTAGCCTTGAGTTCTTCAGCTGCTGTCCAGAAGGTATCCCAGCTATTGGAACCGCCGCCGATCTTCTCCTTGATGGTAGCAGGATCATCTGTTCCCCATACATCCTTTGCGATGGAACGACGATAGATGAAAGCACCACCGGTAGCCTGGTAACCAAGAGCTACAACCTCGCCGTCGCTAGGTCTGGTACCGATTTCTACGGAGTACTTAGCGATGTCAGCTTCTTTAATCTTAGCATCTACATCAATACCTAATTCCTTGTATGTAGCTGCGAAACCGGAAGCATCACCCTGAGAATACTTCAAGACGAAAGCTGCCTCTGCTGCGTACATATCAGGAGCATCTGCTCCGCCACCCTGCAAAGCTGCGTCAAGAGCGGGCTGATAAGCACCATCTGTTGTAGCGATGATTGTCTCTACAACTTCATAGTCGAAATCAGGATTCAACTCTTTGTACTTCTTTACCATTCCGGGAATCTCATCTGTGAAGGACCAAAGATTGATGGTCTTTACGGATGGATCATCCTTGGGAGCTTCTGCTCCGCTGCTTGCTGCGCCGCCTGCTGCATTGTCAGAACCGCAGCCTGCCAATGTGCCGATTGCCATAATAGCACATAAAGCTGTTGCCACTAAACGTTTCATAAATAACCCTCCTATTGGTTAATAAATTGACAGTTCCTCAGAACTGCTCCTTAAGTATATGTCAATTATTCCATTTTGGCAAGGGTAAAATAGAAAATCTCCGTTAATTTATATGAAATTGTGTATTATCGACATTCTTTCCTGTACAACTTGCTGAATTCGACAAGTTATAATTTGTACATAATGACAGCTTGCTCAGGTCTCGGCAAAATAACATTGTTTTTCCCGGCTGTTTTCGATATAATTCTAAGTGATTTCCTAAACACTGTTTATCCCCTTTAACAGTTCTTGGGAATCACAAAAACGAATAAGGAGAAATGCTATGAAATTTGGTTTCTTTGATGATGAAAAGAGAGAATATGTCATCACCAGTCCAAGGACTCCGTATCCATGGATTAACTACCTTGGCACACAGGGTTTTTTCTCTTTGATTTCCAACACCGCAGGTGGCTATTCCTTCTATAAGGATGCCAGACTGCGCCGAATTACCCGCTATCGCTACAACAATGTACCGATTGATATGGGCGGTCGTTACTTCTATATTAATGAAAATGGTACCATCTGGAATCCCGGATGGTCCCCGGTAAAAACAGAACTTGATTTTTATGAGTGTAGACACGGTATGGGCTACACTGTCATTACCGGCAAGAAAAACGACCTAAAGGCTGAGGTTACCTTCTTTGTTCCTCAGGACTACAACGGTGAGGTACAGCAGGTAGTGCTCAGTAACGAAGGTTCCAATGAAAAAACCTTCTCCCTCTTCTCCTTTGCAGAGTGGTGTCTGTGGGATGCGCAGGATGACAGCAATAACTTCCAGCGTAACTTCTCTACCGGTCGTGTTGAGGTAAAGGATTCCGTAATTTACCACAAGACCGAGTACAGAGACCGTCGTAATCACTACGCTTTCTATTCTGTAAATGATACCATTGACGGATATGATACCGACAGAGATTCCTTTATCGGTCTTTACAATGGTTTTGGAGATCCTCAGGCTGTTGTTGCAAACAAGGCCAATGATTCCTTTGCTGACGGCTGGGCTCCTATCGCTTCCCATTATAAGAAGATAACCTTGGCTCCCGGCGAGACAAAGACATTGGTATTTGTTCTTGGTTACGTGGAGATGCCGGTGGATCAGAAATTTGAAGCCGACGGCAAGACCATCAACAAGGTGAAAGCTCTGGAAATGATCGAGCAGTTCAATACTCCTGAGAAATTTGCCAAGGGAATGGCTGACCTAAAGGCTTATTGGGATACCCTTCTTGGCATTCTCAATGTAGACACTCCGGATGACAAGGTGAACCGTATGGTTAACATTTGGAATCAGTATCAGTGTATGGTTACCTTTAACCTCTCCCGTTCCGCTTCCTATTTTGAATCCGGCATTGGTCGTGGCATGGGCTTTCGTGATTCCAACCAGGATGTTCTGGGCTTCGTACACCAGATTCCGGACAGAGCTAAGGAGCGCATCATCGATATTGCTTCCACCCAGTTCCCGGATGGTGGCTGCTATCACCAGTACCAGCCTCTCACCAAGAAGGGAAATGCAGACATCGGTGGCGATTTCTCCGATGACCCGTTGTGGTTGATTCTTTCTGTTTCCGCATATATTAAGGAAACCGGCGACTGGTCCATTCTGGACGAGATGGTGCCTTATGACAACGATATGTCCATTGCTCAGACCATGCTTGAGCACTTAAAGGTTTCTTTCTACCATATTGTAAACAATTTGGGACCTCACGGACTTCCTCTTGCTATGCGTGCTGACTGGAATGACTGTATCAACCTCTCCTGCTACTCAGATACACCTGGTGAGAGCTTCCAGACCTACACCAACCCGAAGTTTGCAGCAGAGGGCGGCTACTCTAAGGTAGCCGAATCCGTATTCGTTGCAACCCTCTTCACGTATACAGGCCCTAACTATGTAGCCATTCTGAAGCACCTCGGAAAGGATGAGGAGGCTGCAGCAGCGCAGGCTGAAATTGATAAGATGAAGAAGGCTGTTATGGATTCCGCCTTTGACGGCGACTGGTTCCTCCGTGCTTACGATGCTGAGGGCAAGAAGATGGGCTCCAAGGAATGCGAGGAAGGTAAGATTTTCATCGAGCCTCAGGGCTTCGCTGTTATGTCTGACATTGGCAAGGAAGAAGGGGCTGACATCAAGACCTTAAATTCCATTGACAAGTACTTAAACACCGAGTTTGGTCTGGTATTAAATAACCCTGCTTTCAGCAAGTACTATATCCAGTACGGTGAAATCTCTACCTATCCCGGTGGATACAAAGAAAATGCCGGTATCTTCACCCACAACAATGCATGGATTATCTGTGCAGAGGCCTATGCAGGCCGTGGTGACAAGGCATTTGAATACTATTCCAAGATTGCTCCTGCCTTCACAGAGGAGACCTCCGACATCCATAAGACTGAGCCTTATGTTTACGGTCAGATGATTGGCGGCAAGGACGCCGGCTCCGATATCGGCAAGCCCGGCAACCACTTCGGTCAGGGCAAGAACTCCTGGCTTACCGGTACTGCTGCTTGGAATATGGTTGCCATTTCCCAGTACATTTTAGGAATTGCTCCCGACTTTGACGGTCTTAGAATCAATCCTTCCATCCCGGCAGCTTGGGATGGTATGAAGGCTTCCCGTCAGTTCCGCAATGCAACTTATCATATCACCATCACCAACCCGAACCATGTATGCAAGGGCATCCATTCCGTTACTGTTGACGGAACAGCCATAGTTGGAAATCTCATTCCCGACTTTGCTGATGGCAAGGCTCACGACGTTGTCGTTGTGATGGGTTAATGCCAGGTGGTCCCGGGGACGTAAAAAAGTGGCTTTTTTACTGTCCCCAGTGGCACTTATGGCTCATGCAAAAAAGGGATACACTCCCAATGTCATTGAGTTTAGATGATTGACAAAGAACACCCGTCCATTCACTCAAAATGGACGGGTGTTTTTAATGTGTGATTACCACAGCAATCTCCTTATGTGTAACGCCATGTGCTTTTGCATTCTGTAAATGCTACCTGAGAGTTTTTACTTTGCGTATTTTCCATTCTTAATCCACACCTGCTCAGTAGTTCTTGCAGCCGGTGTGTTCTGTGCCATAACTCCCGACAGAAAATGTGGCTCATAAAACTCTTCCAATACTTTTATATCATCATCCGTAAGCTTTAAATCTACAGCGGATACAGCACCTTCCACATGACTTATCTTTGTTGCTCCTACAACCGGAGAAGCTGCCTTTGTAAGTAACCAGGCAAGAGAAACCTCTGTCATAGATACCTTTCGTGCATCTGCGATTTCGCAGACTCTTGCGATTACCTTTGCATCCTTATCTGCTGATGCATCATACTTGAGTCTAGCATAAGCGTCCTGCTCTAAGCGCTTCGATGTCTCGCCCGGCCTCTTTGATAAACATCCTGCAGCAAGCGCACTGTAAGGAGTAAGGGCTATATTTCTTTCGTCTGCATATACCTTCATTTCACGCTCATCCTCACGCATAATAAGATTGTAGTGATTCTGAACAGATACGAATTCCGGCCACCCGTTTTCCTTTGCAATTGCATTAGCCTCTGCAAGCTGCCAGGCGAAGCAGTTTGCTATACCAATCTGTCTGATTTTTCCTGACTTTACACCCTCTGCCATACCAGCAAGATATTCTTCTACCGGAGTATTCCAGTCCCACATATGATAAATATATAAATCCACATAATCCATGCCTAAGTGAGAAAGACTTGCATCTAAACTGTTTCGTACATGCTCTTTTCCCGAAATACCATTTGCAATTTCCTCTTGTGACCTTGGAAGAAACTTTGTAGCAATTACTACTTCATCTCTTTTTGCATATTCCTTAATCGCCTTTCCAAGATATTCTTCACTTGTTCCTGCCTGATATGCTATTGCCGTATCATAAAAATTAATTCCAAGCTCTAAGCCTCTTTTAATGATGGATTTGGATGCTTCTTCATCAACAGTCCAACTGTGCTGACCTGTCTGAGCATTTCCAAAGCCCATGCATCCCATACATATACGAGAGACCTTTAAATCAGATTTACCAAGTGTTACATATTCCACGCTTAATCATCCCCTTCAGTTTTCTCGCTAATTTTTCCAGTACCATTACTATTTCCTGCTCTTCTGAACTAAGAGATTTAAATACCTCTGCTTCTTTTTTATAAAGATTAGAAAGTACATTATCTGCAAATGCTTTACCGCTTTCTGTAAGGATAATTGACATCTCTCTTCTCGTTCCTTTGATAGGAACAAGCAGGGCATATCCGTCCTTTTGAAAATAGAAAATCACCAAGTTTTCTACCAGTTCCCCTCCGGACAGCACAGATTTTTCTT
>CAMAHO010000037.1 GCA_945834545.1 uncultured Lachnospiraceae bacterium
TAGCAAATAAACCGTAGAGTATGTAATTTCATTCTGTTTTGAAATTGCTTTCTGCGGTTTTTCACATGTCAGAGTTTTTTTCATACTTTAAGAATAAAAGAGTTGGAATGAGATAGTAATATGCAAAATTATTCTTATGAGCATCCCCACGACAAGAATCACGATATGGCACTTACTATGTGCTATGTGCCCATTCAAGCTACCTGTAAGATGTATGAGGACTTAAAGGAAGCCTTTATGAAGGGAACAATTTTCCCACAATTATATAAACCATTTACAGGGAGGAAAAACTAATGGAGCAAATGCAGGAAATGGAATATCGTAAACAGTTAATGATGGAAATTAGTATCCTGAATTTCACGGTATATGATTTGATATTATATATGGATACCCATCCTTATGATATGGAAGCAAAGGAATACTACGGAAGATTTCAAAAATCACTTATGATGAAGCAAAAAGAGTTTGCTATGAAGTTTTATCCATTGATGCAGTGTTATTGTGACGGCAGAAAAGATTGGTCCTGGGAGAATGGACCTCTGCCTTGGGAAGGAGGTTGCAGATAATGTTTCAATATGAAAAAAGATTACAATTTCCTGTCAATATCAAGGAGCCTAATCCGAAGCTTGCACAAGTGATTATCACACAATTTGGCGGACCTGACGGTGAACTAAGTGCAAGTATGCGTTACCTGTCACAAAGATTTTCTATGACGGATAAGAAAGTAGCGGGCTTGCTTACCGATATAGGCACGGAGGAACTGGGGCATATTGAGATGATTTGTACCATTGTTCATCAGTTGACAAGAAATCTAACCATGGAACAGATTGAGAGATCCGGCTTTGACAAATACTATGTTGACCACACGGCAGGCGTATGGCCTCAGGCTGCGGGCGGTATCCCCTTTAATGCCTGTGAGTTTCAGGTGAAGGGAGATCCGATTACGGATTTAGTAGAAGACTTAGCTGCAGAGCAGAAGGCAAGAAGTACCTATGATAATATTTTAAGATTGATTAAGGACCATGATGTCTGCGAACCTATTCGTTTTTTGAGAGAAAGAGAGATTGTTCACTTCCAGCGTTTCGGAGAAGCACTTAGAATGGTTACAGATAAGCTGGACTCTAAGAATTATTATGCATTCAATCCTTCCTTTGATGTCAAAAACTGACACTTTCGTAAACGATAGGAGTATGGTAGAATAAACATCAAACTAAAAGAATGTGAGTACGAGATGAGAGAAGAAGAGTTACAATTTGAGTATATTGAAAAACTAAAGGCATATGTTTCCAATTTGGAAAGAGAACTTGGACACCAGCCTACCTGCTGCGTTACCACCTTCGGGTGTCAAATGAATGCCAGAGATTCGGAAAAACTGGTTGGCATACTGCAGGAGGCTGGTTATAAGCTTACCGAAAATGAAAATTCAGATTTTGTGATATACAATACCTGCACTGTAAGGGACAACGCAAATCAGAAGGTGTACGGAAGACTGGGTGTATTAAACGGCTATAAAAAGAAGAATCCCAGGATGAAAATTGCCTTATGCGGCTGTATGATGCAGGAGGAGAAGGTGATTGATAAGCTGCGGACAAGCTATCCCTTTGTGGATTTGGTTTTTGGAACCCACAATATTTTCAAATTTGCTGAGCTGTTGGTTAGTATGTTTGAAAGTAAGGGAATGATTGTGGATATTTGGAAGGATACTGATCAGATAGTAGAGGACTTGCCGGTGTCCAGAAAGTATTCCTATAAATCCGGTGTCAATATCATGTTTGGCTGTAATAATTTCTGCAGCTATTGCATCGTACCCTATGTACGAGGACGGGAAAGAAGTCGAGAACCAAAGGATATTATTCGTGAAATAGAAAACCTTGTAGCAGATGGCGTGGTAGAGGTTATGCTACTAGGACAGAATGTAAATTCCTATGGTAAAAATCTGAAGAACCCTATTACCTTTGCTGAGCTTTTACAGGAGATAGAGAAGATAGAAGGCCTGCAAAGAATCCGCTTTATGACCTCACATCCAAAGGACTTATCACCGGAGCTTATCAAGGTTATGAAGCAATCAGGGAAGATTTGTAAGCATCTTCATTTGCCCTTACAATCCGGTTCCACCCGTATTTTAGAGAAGATGAACCGTCGTTATACAAAGGAAGGCTATCTGGAGCTTGCCTTAAAAATACGGAAAGAGATTCCGGATATTGCCATTACAACAGATATTATTGTTGGTTTTCCAGGAGAAACAATTGAGGATGTACAGGATACCCTGGATGTTATCCGTCAGGTAAAGTTTGACAATGCCTTTACCTTTATTTATTCCCAAAGGACAGGAACCCCGGCTGCTGCTATGGTGCAGGTCCCTGAAGAAGTAGTAAAGAAACATTTTGATATGGTTCTTACGGAGGTACAAAATACAGCCCGTGAACAGGTCTCTAAATACGAAGGTCAGACTATGGAGGCATTGATAGAAGAAGTAAATGAAAACGATTCTACCATGGTTACCGGCCGCTTATCCAATAATACTATCGTTCACGTGAAGGGAGATAAGTCTTTGATTGGTAAGATACTTCCAGTGCAACTGACTTCCTGCCATGGCTTTTATTATATAGGAGATATAAAAAGATAGTTGTATTTTTGGGAAAAAGGTTATATTATAAAACCCGTGAGTTTTAAATAGGACGACGGGGGACAATGGGGACAGGGGGACAATGGGGACAGGTACATATGACCCCCTAAACCAAGGGGTCATATGTACCTGTCCCCATTGTCCCCCACCATTGTCGCTACAAAAGAATATGAGGGGTACTGTTATGGAAAAATTAAAGCCAAAGTTTTTTTCAGTTATGAAGACCTATTCAAAGGAACAGTTTGTGAAGGATGTGGTTGCTGGTATCATTGTTGCCATTATTGCATTGCCACTTTCCATTGCACTTGCCATAGCTTCCGGAGTGGGACCAGAAGCGGGAATATATACTGCTATTGTGGCGGGCTTCCTGGTAGCATTTTTAGGCGGAAGCAGAGTGCAGATAGCAGGACCTACTGCTGCCTTTGCAACCATCGTAGCTGGAATAGTGGCAAAAGACGGCACCCAGGGCTTGATGATAGCAACAATTTTAGCCGGTATATTGCTTATTTTGATGGGAATCATGCGTTTTGGCAATTTGCTAAAATACATTCCCTATACAATCACTACCGGATTTACTGCAGGTATTGCAGTTACCTTATTTTTGGGACAGATTAAGGATTTTGCAGGTATTGTGTATGAACATGGTGAAGCTCCCATTGAGACCTTGGAAAAAGTGGAAGCTATATGGATGAACATTAGAACGGTGAATTGGCAGGCTATCTGTATTGGCGCATTAAGCCTGGCTATTTTAATTATCTGGCCCAAATTCTTTAAGAAGATTCCAGGTTCCTTAATTGCTGTATTGGTTAGTGCGGCTGTCGTTGAGGTGTTCGCGTTGGAGGTAAATACCATAGGGAAGGCATTTGCCAATATACCAAAGGGATTCCCGGGGTTCCAGGTAGACTTCCGGTATTTTACCTTTGAAGCGGTGAGAAATCAATTGCCCAATGCGCTGACAATTGCTATTTTAGCGGGTATTGAATCCTTGTTATCAGCTGTTGTTGCGGATAGCATGATCAATTCTAAGCATCGCTCCAATATGGAATTGATTGCTCAGGGTACAGCAAATATTGGCTCTGCCTGCTTTGGAGGTATCCCTGCTACAGGGGCTATCGCCAGAACGGCAGCAAATATTAAAAATGGAGGACGTACCCCTGTTTCCGGCATGGTGCATTCCGTAACCCTGTTGTTAGTGGTGTTGTTTTTGATGCCTTATGCAAAGCTGATACCCATGCCCTGTATAGCAGCCATCCTGTTCCAGGTAGCCTACAACATGAGTGGCTGGAGAAGCTTTTTAAAGCTATGTAAGAGTGCACCTAAGAGTGATATCTTAGTTTTACTTGTAACCTTCTTTTTAACGGTTATCTTTGATTTGGTAATTGCCATTGAGGTGGGTATTGTTTTAGCGGCAATGTTGTTTATGAAGCGAATGAGCGAAGTGACTGAGGTAGAAGGTTGGAAGTATGTTGACGATGAAGAGGATCCGGACAGTATTTCCTTGCGAAAGGTTCCTAATAATACCTTGGTATATGAGATTTCCGGCCCTATGTTTTTTGCAGCAGCTAACAAAATCTTAGACATTGATGTGGACGAAAATACAAATGTTTTGGTTCTAAGAATGAGAAGTGTCAATGCCATCGATGCAACAGCTATGCATAATCTTGAGCAGCTCTATGACGATTGTAAAAAGAAAGATATTACCATGGTGTTGTCTCACGTGAATGAGCAGCCCTTAAAGGTTATGAAAAAAGCAGGCTTTGATAAATTGATAGGAGAAGAGAATTTCTGCCCTCACATTGACGAAGCACTGAAACGTGCTGCTGATTTACAATAATCTCATTTTATGGTATGATTTGAGCGGTTGTGTTCTGTTTCATTCTTTGGATGGAGCAAGGAACAGCCGCTCTTTTCATGGATAGATAGAGTAATACGATATCAAATACTTTTATGAGGAATTTATATGGCACAATATACACCTATGATGCAACAATATTTTGAGACGAAGGAGCAGTATAGGGACTGTATTCTTTTTTATCGTCTGGGAGATTTTTATGAAATGTTTTTTGAAGATGCCCTGATTGCATCAAAGGAACTGGAAATAACCTTAACGGGAAAGGATTGTGGCCAAGAAGAACGGGCACCCATGTGCGGAATTCCGTATCATGCGGTAGAAGGATACTTGACTAAATTAGTCAACAAGGGATATAAGGTTGCAATCTGCGAACAGGTGGAAGATCCCAAATTAGCGAAAGGAATTGTGAAAAGGGAAGTGATACGGGTTGTGACTCCCGGCACAAACTTAAATGTTCAATCCATAGAAGAGTCCAAAAATAACTATATTTCCTGCATTTTCTTTTCGCCCGAGACAATCGGACTTGCAATAGCCGATGTCACAACGGGGGATTTCTATGTGACGGAGGTAGAGGATTTAAAGAAATTAGCAGATGAAATCAACAAATACATGCCAAAGGAAATCCTTTGCAACGATGCTTTTTTTGTAAGTGGTTTTGATATAAAGGATCTTAGAGATAGACTACATATTGTTGTAGACAGACTGGACGAGCATGTATTTGATGATGAATTATGTAAAAGAACACTTCTTCAGCAATTTAGCGCCAATAATCTGATTGCATTGGGATTGGATGAATTCAAGGTGGGCGTGGTTGCAGCCGGAGCCTTAGTTTCGCACCTATTAACAACCCAAAAAACGGATTTGGAACAGCTAACCCATATTTCTCCTTATCTATCCAGCAATTTTATGCTGTTAGACAGTTCAACCCGCAGAAATCTGGAGCTTTGTGAGACCTTGCGGGAAAAGCAAAAGAAAGGTTCTTTATTTGGTGTGTTGGATAAAACAAAAACTGCAATGGGTGCCAGACTCCTTCGCTCTATGATAGAACAGCCGTTAATTGATAAAGCTGCTATAGAGGAAAGACTGGATGCAGTAGAGGAACTGGTTGAAAACGCATTTTGTCGGGAAGAAATCAGGGAATACTTAAACGGTATCTATGACTTGGAACGATTGTTATGCAAAGTGGCCTACAAGACCGTCAATCCAAGAGATTTGATTGCTTTTCGAAATTCCTTAAATATGATTGCGCCGATTAAACAGGTACTTGTCAATTACCATTGCAAAGAGCTTGCACTGATACAAGAGCAAAGTGATAGCTTAATGGATATAGCGGACTTGATTTCACAGGCAATTGACGAAAATCCTCCATTGTCCATTCGAGAAGGAGGATTCATAAAGCCGGGATTTGACGAGAATATTGATACCTTCAGGAATGCACGAACGGAAGGGAAAACCTGGTTAGCCAACCTGGAGGAGGAAGAAAGAGAAAGAACCGGGATACGGAACTTAAAGATTAAATACAATAAGGTGTTTGGGTATTATCTGGAGGTTACCAATTCCTATCAGAATTTAGTGCCGGAGGATTATGTCAGAAAGCAGACCTTAGCAAATGCAGAACGCTATTCTATGCCACGCTTGAAGGAATTGGAAGATATCATTCTGAATGCGGAGGATAAGCTTACCGGGTTGGAATACGAGCTGTTCTGTAAAATCAGAGAGGCCATTTCCACGCAGGTAAAAAGAATTCAGGTCACCGCAAAGGCTATGGCAAGACTGGATGTGTATGCATCCCTTGCTGTAGTAGCGCAAAAAAACAACTATTGCAGGCCAAAACTGAATGAAAAAGGTGTCATTGATATTAAAGAAGGCAGGCATCCGGTGGTAGAAACCATGGGAAATATGGAAGGCTTTGTGGCAAACGACACCTATCTAGACAATAATAAGAACTGTATCAGTGTCATAACAGGTCCGAATATGGCCGGAAAATCTACCTATATGAGACAGAGTGCGTTGATTGTCCTAATGGCGCAGATTGGCAGCTTTGTGTCGGCGAAAACAGCGAATATTGGTGTTGTTGACAGGATATTTACAAGAGTGGGGGCCTCTGATGATTTAGCAAGCGGACAATCCACTTTTATGGTAGAAATGAATGAGGTGGCAAACATACTCCAAAATGCCACCAGTAAGAGCTTGTTGATACTGGATGAAATCGGACGTGGAACCTCCACCTTTGATGGACTTTCCATAGCCTGGGCAGTAATTGAACATATCAGCAATAAAAAGCTTTTAGGTGCAAAAACCTTATTTGCGACCCACTATCACGAGCTTACTGAGTTGGAAGGAAAAATGAGCAATGTAAATAACTATTGCATTGCAGTAAAAGAAAAAGGTGACGATATCGTTTTCTTGAGGAAAATCATTAAGGGTGGAGCAGATAAAAGCTATGGTATTCAGGTTGCCAAACTTGCTGGAATACCGGAAGCGGTGATTGCAAGAGCGAAGGAGATTGTGGCAAGCCTGACAGATAATGATATTACGCAGAAGGTACAGCTGCTTGCAACGGAAGGCAAGGGCGAAAAAGGAACAAAAACGGTAACCTTTGATGAGGTGGATATGGCACAAATGACCTTGTTTGATACGGTATCTGACGAGGATATCTTGACTGAGCTAAGGGAACTGAATATCAGTACCATGACGCCTATTGACGCCTTAAACACCTTATATCACCTGCAAAGCAGACTGGTAAATCGTTGGAATCACGAAGAATAAAGGACAGGAGGCAGGAGTGTGAGCAGAATAAGAGTATTAGACTCTCATACCGTCAATAAGATTGCTGCCGGCGAGGTGGTAGAGCGCCCTGCCAGTGTGGTGAAGGAGTTAGTAGAAAATGCTATGGATGCCGGAGCTACCAATATTACGGTAGAGATAAAAGCTGGTGGCATCAAAATGATTCGTGTAACAGACAACGGATGCGGAATGGATAAGCAAAATTTGCTACTGTGTTTTGAACGACACGCTACCAGCAAAATTGAGAAGGAAGAGGATTTGAAAGAGCTTGTAAGCCTGGGCTTTCGCGGTGAGGCTCTTTCCAGTATTGCTTCTGTTTCCATAGTAGAAACCTTAACCCGAGAAAGCAATTCCTTAGTAGGAAACCGACTGTATATGGAGGGCGGCAAAAACCCGGAAATCAGTGAAGTTGGTCTGCCTATGGGAACCACAATGATTGTTCGCAATTTGTTTTACAATACACCGGCCAGGAAAAAGTTTCTGCGCTCTGCCATGGCTGAAATGAATACCATATCGGATCTGATGATTCATATGGCCTTATCAAGACCGGATATTTCCTTTTCCTACATAGCGAATAAACAAACCAAATTTCATACGCTGGGAAATCATAATCTAAGAGATGTTATATACGAGGTTTATGGACGAGATATTGCAAAGGCATTGATCCCGGTGTCGGGAACACAGGATGGCTATGAGATATCAGGCTTTCTGGGAAAACCCGAGCTGGTTCGTGGGAGTAGGGGATATGAAACCTATTTTATAAATGGGAGATATATCAAAAGCGAAAAAATTGCCGGAGCCATAGAGGCAGGAGCCAGAGAATTTCTGATGCAGCATAAGTTCCCTTTTTGCGTGTTACATATTCGTATTGAGCCCAGCTTAGTTGATGTGAATGTACATCCCACTAAAATGGAGGTTCGATTTGAAGAACAATGCACATTGCCACAGTTTATTCAGAAGGAAATTGAGAATGCACTGAAAAGCACTGAGCTCTTACAGGAAGGACTGCCTTGGGCGGAACCTGAGCTTAACAGAAAGCAACAGGAGCCGTTCTTAGTTCCGGAGCCTTTTGAGCATAGACGATTGGAGCAGGTATCCACGGCTTCCATATGGGATCAGTTTCAGCAAAACGAGAGCTATGTCTCAAGCAGAGTGGTGGAGCCGGAACCAAGGATGGTTGTTGAGGAGAGAGAAACACAGTATGTTGTCTCACAGAGTTCTCTGTTTGATGAGAAAGTATTAAGCTATGACAAAAGTACAGAATATCAGTATATTGGTCAGATATTCGACACTTACTGGTTGATCCAATGGAAGGATCAGTTCTTAATGATTGATCAACATGCAGCCCATGAAAAAATAAAATATGAAAGACTTATGAAACAGTTTTCTGCTAGGGAGGTGGTTTCACAATATTTGAATCCACCCATCATTATAAGCCTTACAGGGGAGGAGGAAGCCCTCTTTTTACAGTATCGGGATTGTTTTCAGGGGTTAGGCTTTGCCGTAGAAGAGTTTGGAGGAAAAGAGTATGCTTTGCGGCAGGTGCCGTTGGATCTCTATGGATATAACGAGAAGGAATTATTTTTGGGTGTCCTGGATGAACTGCTTTCAAAAGGGAGTACAGGTACCTTGGAGGTGATTTCAGAACGAATTGCCACCATGGCCTGTAAGGCTGCTGTAAAGGGGAATCATAGACTTTCGGAAAGAGAAGCAAAAGAGCTGATTGCTGAATTACTCACATTGGATAACCCTTACAATTGTCCTCACGGACGACCCACTGCGATAGTGATGTCTAAATACGAGATTGAAAAAAAGTTTAAGAGAATTGTTGATTAATAGGGAAACAAAAATGAACAAGCCATTAATTGTGTTAACCGGACCAACAGCAGTTGGGAAAACAAAGCTGTCCATCAGAATTGCAAAGGAAGTCAATGGGGAGATCATCTCGGCTGATTCCATGCAGGTTTATCGACATATGGATATCGGCTCTGCAAAGATTCGGAAGGAAGAAATGGAGGGCGTCAAGCATTATCTGGTGGATATATTAGAACCGGATGAGGAGTTTAATGTAGTAATCTTTCAAAAGCTTTGTCTGGAAGCCATAAGTGAAATATATAACAAAGGAAAAATACCGATTCTGGTTGGCGGAACAGGTTTCTATATTCAGGCAGTCTTGTATGGAATTGCCTTTGAAGAGGAATCGGAGGAAAGCTCTGTAAGAAACCGTTATGAACAGCTTGTGAGAGAGAATCCCCAAGGGGCATCTCTGTTACACAAAAAATTAGCAGAGGTGGATCCGCTGTCAGCAGATTGTATTCACGAGAACAATGTGAAAAGAGTCATCCGAGCTCTTGAGTTTTATGAGAGAAACAGTCAGCCGATTTCAAAGCACAACCTGGAGCAACGGAAAAAGGAAAGCCCGTATCAATTTGCTTATTTTGTCTTAAACCAGGATAGACAGGAGCTTTATCGAAAAATTGAATTAAGAGTGGATGAGATGATTCGTGAAGGTCTTGTATCGGAGGTTGAGGCCTTAAAAAACAAAGGCTTTCATAAGAATATGGTTTCCATGCAGGGGATTGGTTACAAGGAAATTCTGCAGTATTTAGACGGCGAACTAAGCTATGATGAAGCGATAAGCAAAATGAAATTAAATACCAGGCATTTTGCAAAACGACAATTAACTTGGTTTCGAAGGGAAAAGGATGTTATCTGGCTGAACAAAGAAGAATATCAGAATAACGAAGATAACATATTAAAAGAGATAAAACGTATTTTAAGGAGCAAAGGTATCATTGATGAATAAACTATATGAACAGATGGGAATTTCACCGGAAGTGTGTGCATTCTCTGAAAGAATCTTAAACGGATTAAAGGAACGATTTGAAGAAATTGATACTAGGGCAGAAGAAAACCAGCTTCGTGTAATCAAGGCAATGCAAAAAAACCAAGTCAGTGAAGCCTGCCTGCTTGGTACCACCGGCTATGGATACAATGATTTGGGACGGGATACCTTGGAAAAAGTGTATGCGGATTTGTTTGAAGCAGAGGATGCCTTGGTCAGACCACAGATAACTTGTGGCACCCATGCGCTGGCTCTTGCGTTAATGAGCAATTTGCGTCCGGGGGACGAACTGCTCTCTCCGGTGGGGAAACCCTATGATACCTTGGAGGAAGTGATTGGAATCAGAGAGTCAAAAGGCTCCTTAAGGGAATATGGTATCTCTTATAAACAGGTAGATTTACTTCCTGATGGTGCATTTGATTTTGAAAATATAAAAAAAGCCATAGGTCCGAAAACCAAAATGGTGACCATACAAAGATCAAAGGGATATGACACCAGACCTACTCTTTCTGTAGACAGAATTGGTGAATTGATATCTTTTATAAAAGAGATAAAGTCGGACATAATCTGTATGGTAGATAACTGCTATGGCGAATTTGTAGAAACAAAAGAGCCAACTATGGTAGGGGCAGATTTATGCGTGGGCTCGTTGATCAAAAATCCAGGTGGGGGATTGGCACCCATTGGTGGCTATATTGTCGGGAAAAAAGACTATATAGAGAATTGTGCGTATCGACTTACAAGTCCCGGCTTAGGAAAGGAGGTAGGCGCTTCTCTTGGAATCCTACCGCAATTCTATCAAGGGTTGTTTTTAGCCCCTACAGTTACTGCCGCAGCACTAAAAGGAGCAATCTTTGCAGCTAATCTCTACGAAAAGCTTGGCTTTACTGTAGTACCAAACGGCAAGGAAAGCAGACACGATATCATACAGTCAGTTGTTTTTGGATGTCCTGAAGGTGTCATTTCATTTTGTCAGGGAATCCAGTCGGCATCCCCTGTGGATAGTTTTTTGACGGTTGAACCTTGGGATATGCCGGGGTATGATGCGAAGGTGATTATGGCAGCTGGTGCTTTTGTTTCCGGTTCTTCCATAGAACTTTCGGCTGATGGACCGATCAAACCTCCCTTCGCAGTCTATTTTCAAGGTGGCTTAACCTGGCCCCATGCCAAGTATGGAATCATGAATAGCCTGGAGGCTGTTAAAAAAGCCGGAATCCTGTCGAAGGAAGCACTTTTATAGGAACCACGGATGAGATTTTTTTATGTAAAATTTATGTACAGTGTCTGCAATATATGTTACTATTATAAGAGCCCGAGTTTCTGTATGGGGATGAAAATCGGTGATTTTAGAAGAATAGCTTAGGTGGTGGATAAGGTAGAAAGGAAACTATGACTTATCCTATTCCAAAAGAAGAAATGCCGTTCGAACGATACGCAATGTATGGTCCGGAGAATTTATCCGAAAGTGAATTGCTTGCAATCTTTCTTCGCTCAGGTACGAAGACCAGAAGTGCTTGTCAGTTAGCAAAGGATATTTTGTTAAAATGCGAGAAGGATTATGGAAAAGGCCTGCAAGCTTTATTTTCCATGCCCTTAGAGGAGCTAAAAGAACTACCCGGTATAGGCCCTATTAAGGCCGTCCAGATAAAATGCCTGGGTGAAATTTGCAAGCGAATGAACAGACCTGCAATAGACCCCAGAAAAGTCTATAAAACACCGGAAAGCGTGGCAGAATACTATATGGATATACTATCCCATTTGGAATATGAATGCGTGCATCTTATGTGCCTGGATACGAAGGGGTGTTTGGTAAAAGAAAAGCGGATATCTATGGGAAGTATCAAGATGTCGTTAATTCCACCGAGAGAGATTTTTTTGGAAGCCTTGCAAACGAAGGCTGTGAATATTATTTTGATACACAATCATCCCAGCGGTGAGGTTATGCCAAGCAAGAAGGATATGGAGTGTACCAGGCAGATAGCGGATCTGGGTAAACTACTGGATATTCCTCTTTTGGACCATATTATTATCGGAAATCATAAATTTTATAGTTTTCGTCAGGAGAAAATATTGTAAAATTTGCATTTACAGGAGGAAATGAAAGTGCAAAACAATGTGTTTGGAATTGATTTAGGTACCAATAATATCAAAATATATAACAGAGCAACAGATGACATTATGGTACAAAAAAATATGATTGCCATAGAGAATAAGAACCAGTTATTTGCATATGGTGATTCGGCATATGAGATGTATGAAAAGGCACCCAGTAATATCCATATATCCTATCCCTTGTCAAATGGAGTCATAGCGGATATCAAGAATATGGAAATGCTGATACATTTCTTTGTCAGTGATTTACAAAACGGAAATGTAAAGCCGGCGGATTTTGTGGTGGCAGTGCCAACGGATGTTACCGAGGTAGAAAAACGTGCTTTCTATGATTTGGTAAAGGAGTCCGGTGTCAAAGGAAAGCGTATTATGGTTGTTGAGAAAGCCATAGCTGACGGACTGGGACTTGGCATTGATGTGAAAAACGCACAGGGCGTTTTGTTAGTAGACGTGGGATATGATACAACGGAGGTATCCATCTTATCCCTTGGCGGTATTGTGCTCAGCCGATTGATCAAGGTGGGTGGTTTCCGATTTGATGAAGCAATAAAAAATGCAGTGCGCAAAGAGTTTAACCTCATCATCGGGGGAAAAACAGCGGAATTGGTTAAGATGTCCTTCGGCGAACTGGAGGAGGGACAGAAGGGCGTGGTAGTCTATGGACGTGATATTGTGACAGGTTTACCGGTGGAAAGAGAGATACCCTCCAAATTAGTTCAGGATTGTCTGAAGGAGCATTTTGCATCAATCACAGATAATGTAAAAATGATCTTGGAGAGAACTCCGCCAGAGTTGGCCGCAGATATTTACAGACATGGAATTTATTTGACCGGTGGCGCAAGTCAGGTAACAAATCTGGCAGAGCATATACATCAGGGAACAGGACTTAAAGTGAATGTTGCACAATCCCCGATCACTACAGTTGCGGAAGGCCTGGCAAGGATTATTAAGGATGATAACTATAAATCTGTTGCCTATACCATTGAAGGAATGAGTAAATGAGTCCAGTAGTAAAGAGAAAGGGGGAGAGAACCGGGATTCCGGTGAAATATCTCCTCTTTTTATTGACAATTTTATGTTGTGTTTTAATGATGATAACCTTTGGAACCAGCGTATTTAACAAACCCTTAAATACAGTAATTGGCTATGTAGTGGTCCCTTTTCAAAAAGGAATTCATTGTGCAGGACAGTGGATGTCAGACAAGGCTGATGAATTGGTTGCCATAAGAGATTTGTTGGATGAAAACGCGAAACTGAAGGAAATGGTTGCCCAGCTCACTGAGGAAAATGTCATATTGCAACAGAACAGATATGAATTAAATCAGTTACGGGAGCTTGTAGAGTTGGATCAACAATATGACAGCTATGAAAAGATAGGGGCTCGTATCATAGCCAGAGATGCCGGAAACTGGTATGCGTCCTTCTTAATTGATAAGGGATCGGAGGAAGGAATAAAGGAGGATATGAATGTCCTTGCCGGCGGTGGGCTGGTGGGCAGAGTTTCCCAGGTTGGTCCAAACTGGTCAAGAGTGACTTCCATTATATCGGATAATAGCAATGTAAGCGGAATGACAATTTCGACAAACGACAATCTTATTGTTTCCGGCAGTTTGAAGAGTATGAATGATGGGGTAATCCTATTTGGACAGTTGGTGGATAGTCAGAATAAGGTAGAAGAGGGCGATAAGGTTGTGACCTCCAATATCAGTGATAAGTATCTTCCAAACATTCTCATCGGATATATCAGTAAAATCAACTTAGATAACAACAATTTGACAAAATCAGGATATCTTGTTCCGGCTGTTGATTTTGAGCATATCAATGAAGTACTTGTGATTACTCAACAGAAACAGGCTGTCGAAGAACCGTAAGAATTTGACTAAGAATCAGAACAATTAAGGGATGAACTATGCTTCGTGTTTTAAGTATGACAGTATTTATATTT
>CAMAHO010000038.1 GCA_945834545.1 uncultured Lachnospiraceae bacterium
TTAATAGTAGGCTTAGGATATATTTCTTCCCTTGTGACCTCGTTTATGTTAAATTCCGGTCAATTGGAGGCTTCCCTGAAGGCTGCGGTAATGGATGAGAACACTTTACAAACCACTATGTCGCAGCTTACAACCCTTGCCACGACTCCGTCCTGGCAGTTCTACCTGGCAGGAGTTGAGAGACTTTCAGCCATTGGATTCCATATAGCAGCTTCTTACCTGGTCTGTCTGGCCATTCAGAATGCTGCAAGGAAGTGGTTTTTCGCAGCAATCTTTGCCCATTTTCTAATGGATGCGTTAGCTGTAATAGCAGTAGCCTTTCTTCCGGTACTTGTGGTTGAAATTCTTCTTTTGGTGTATGTGGGAGCGTTTGGCTGTCTGGTTTGGTCTTTATCCCCGAAAAAGGATGATGTATAATTTAGTAGGGATGCATCGCCTTAGAATGAAGAATCAGGGAAGCAGGAATTCCGAAATGATTTATGGGGGTTATGGGAAATGAAAATCAAACAGGTTGAGGAGCTGGTAGGAATCACTCGCAAGAATATCCGATTCTACGAGGAACAAGGGCTGTTAAATGTGGGAAGGTCTGAAAACGGTTACCGTGAATATGGAATGGAGGATGTAGAACGGCTAAAGAAAATCCGCTTTTTTCGGCGTTTATCCGTTCCTCTGGAAGAAATCAGGCAGTATTTTGAAGGTAACAGAACCTTAGAGGACATCCTGGAAAAGCAGGTTGTACACCTAGAGCAGGAGAGAGAAAATATCCAGAGAACACAGCTTTTTTGTAAGCAGATGCTGGAGCAGAAGGTGAAGGATGCTACCTGGGATACGGATAACTGTTTGGAACAGATGGAGAAAATGGAGAAGGAGGGTGTTCGGTTTATGGATGATATCAAAAAGGATATACAGAAAAAGAGGCAAAGAGGAGCCTTGCTGGGGGCAGGAATTATGCTGGTTATCATGCTGACAATTATTGCTATACTACTCTGGGCCAATTCGTTAGAGCCCTTGCCTATTGGGATGTTGCTTTACCTGATTGGAATTCCGGCACTCGTTATGATAGGGGTGCTTGTGGCGTTAATCAGCAGAATGAAAGAAATAAAAGGAGGAGAAGAGGATGAAGCTTCTAAGTATTGAGTACATTCCGGGTCAGGAGATTGAGGCCTTGGGAATGGTAAAGGGCACGATTGTGCAAACAAAAAATGTGGGCAGAGATTTTATGGCAGGCATGAAAACATTGGTTGGAGGAGAGATTGTGGGCTATACCCAGATGCTAAATGAAGCCAGACAGATTGCAATAAAGAGAATGGTAGATGAGGCAAAGGAGCTGGGAGCAGATGCTATCGTGGGCATTAAGTATGGTTCTTCTCAGATTATGGCCGGAGCTGCCGAAGTCATCGCTTACGGAACTGCAGTGAAGTATGTAAACAGATAAGCCTTATTTTTTGTTAATAATTGCTTAAGAATTCTTTTACAATTTTTTTTAGCACTCCCTCTTGACGAGTGCTAATATAAGTGTTATAACACATATAGAACAAGAGGAACAGAAGGAATCAGGACAGAAACCAATTTCCAGGGATAAACAAAGAGAAACGTGGAAAGCTAATAAACAGGAATCTGTCAGATAACTTCAGGATTCTTGGTTCTAAATAACCATTGTTTAGCTACATTTATAAATAGAAAGGAAGGATGACTTATGTTGATGCCTAGTTTGTTTCATGATGATTTTAGTTTGTTGGATGGATTTTTCCGTGATCCTTGGTTTGATTATGATGACAAGGAATTTAAGAACATGGAAAAGAAGCTGTACGGCCACAGAGCAAAGAATGTAATGAACACCGATATCAAGGAGAAGGATAACGGCTATGAACTGGAGATGGATTTGCCGGGCTTCTCAAAGGATGAAATCAGCGTCGAGCTGAACGAGGGATATCTTACAATCAGCGCTGCAAAGGGGCTTGATAAGGATCAGGCAGAGAACGAAGAGGAGGCAAAGAAGGGCAATTATATCCGTCGCGAGAGATATTGCGGTGCTTGCCAGAGAAGCTTTTATGTTGGTGAGGAGCTCACCCAGGAGGATATTAAGGCAAGCTTTAAGCATGGTATCCTGAAATTGGAGATTCCTAAGAAGGAAGCCAAAAAGGTTGAGACCAAGCAATATATCTCCATTGAAGGGTAATAGGTATCTGCCGGGATTTTCCCGGCAGATATTGTTACGAAAAAAGGAAGACCGGAAAGGCAGGTGAGTCAGATGGCGAAGCGGGATTATTATGATGTACTTGGAATCAGCAGGTCAGCCACGGACAAGGAGCTAAAAAGTGCCTACAGAAGGCTTGCCAAGAAATACCATCCGGATACCAATCCCGGTGATAAAAAGACGGAGCAGCTGTTTAAGGAAGTCACAGAGGCATACAATGTGTTATCTGACCAGGAGAAAAGAAAGCTTTATGATCAGTTTGGGCACGCTGCCTTTGATGGCAGCATGGGCAGTGACCCGGGGCAGTATGCTGAAGGAGGTTTTCACCAAAGCTTCTATGGGAAAGAGCCTCATTTTGGCGGTACACGGTATTCTTCCAGCTATGAAACCGGTGATTTCGATGATTTTTTTGGAGATATGTTTGGTAGCTTCTTTCACCAGAGAAATGCTACGGAGGGCTTTTCCGGCAAGGATGGGAAAGAAGGCTTTTACTACAGAGGTCCTTTTGGAGGAGAGGATGGCCAGGGATTTTTCTACGAGGAGCCGGGAACCAGAGACTATGTCAGCGAGGTTACACTTTCCTTCAGGGAGGCTGCTCTTGGCTGTGAAAAGGTCTTGCGTTTTAGCGACGGCGAAACCGGCACCCTGGCGGTGAAAATTCCCGCAGGAATCAATGAAGGCCAGACAATACGACTAGGGGGCAAAGGGGAAAAATCGAAAAGCGGGAAAAACGGCGATTTGCTTATTAAGGTGCATATTGCAGAGGATTGCTTCTATAGCAGAAAAGGCCAGGATGTGTATACCACACAAAAAATTCCTTATACAGTGGCTATCCTGGGCGGTGAAGCCAGATTTGATACCCTTTATGGACCTGTGACTTGCAAGATACCGGCAGGAAGTCAGGCGGGTAGTAAGCTGAGATTAAAAAACAAGGGAATTGTTTCTATGAAAAATAAACATAATTATGGAGATGAGTATGTCACACTGCAGATTCAGGTTCCGAAAACGGTGACGGAGCAGGAAAGAGAGCTGCTTACAAGACTTCAGAAGCTTCAAAGTGGCAAGACCGCATAAGAACAGGAGGGCGAAGAGATTCGTCCCTCCTGTTCTTTTTTTGAATGGGAGAATTATAAGAAAGAAATGTAGAATCATATTTAAGAAAGAATGCAGGATTATTTTTAAGAAAGAATTCATTGGATTATTGGGAGAAAAGCGGGTATAATAAGGATACTTGATTTACTGACAGGAGCTGCAAAACATGTAGACATTAGTTTAATTAACACGAGGAGAAGTTCAGATGAAACAGAAAATTCAACTGATTACATATGCCATTCTTTTATTTGCGGTGGTTATGAATTTCGGCTCAGTTCTTTCCTTTTTAGGAGAGGTGGTGGCTATTTTATTCCCGATATTCGTGGGCTTTGTGGTCGCCTTTATTATATCTGTACCTATGAACGGTTTTCAAAAGGGGATTACCAGGTTATTTCGAAAGGCAAAGCATAAGCCGGGTGAAAAGGTGATATCTCTGGTTAGCTTGTTGCTCACCTTACTGTGTATTATGCTGGTGGTAGTGATGATTGGCACAATCCTTATTCCGGAGATTGTAACATCCGTGAAAAATATTACTGCTCTGGTACAACAAAAATGGCCTGAGTGGGCAGCCGTTTTATCCAGCTATGATATCGACACAA
The DNA here is from genome assembly GCA_945834545.1 of uncultured Lachnospiraceae bacterium. Lineage (GTDB taxonomy): Bacteria > Bacillota > Clostridia > Lachnospirales > Lachnospiraceae > Acetatifactor. Next base: position 3,889 of record CAMAHO010000038.1, read on the forward strand.
CTCCCATTACAGAGTGGTTTGCCAAGCTGGAGTTTGGCTCCATGGTAAGCCAGGTGCTGAGTGGTGCCGGGGAGGTCATCAATGTGGTAGCGGGCACCGCAGCCACTACGATTTCGGGAATTGTGACCATTGGCTTTGCCATAGTTATTATGTTCTATGTGTTGTTAAGCAAACAGGATATAGCCAGACAATGCAAAAAACTTATGTTCGCTTTCTTAAAGAGGGAGAAAGCAGAGCGGGTGGTATATGTGGCAGAGTTGACCAGAACCACCTTTACAAAGTTTTTGTCAGGACAATGTGTGGAGTCTATTATTTTAGGACTGCTGATCTTCCTTTCCTTTTGCGTGTTCCGCCTGCCTTATGCAGGACTGGTGGCTATGCTAACTGCAGTCTGCGCCTTTATTCCCTACATTGGGGCTTTCATTTCCTGTGGCGTGGGAGTGATTTTGACTTTGATTTCCAATCCTTCTCAAGCCATACTGTGCTTTGTGGTATATGAGGTGGTTCAATTTGTGGAGAATCAATTTATCTATCCCCATGTGGTAGGCACTTCTGTGGGACTATCGCCCCTCTGGACCTTGTTGGCGGTGATCCTTGGTGGGAAGCTCTTTGGCTTGATGGGCATGATTTTCTTCATTCCTGTATTGGCCGTGATTTATACCCTGATTCGTGAGAGAACAAACCAGAAGCTGAGGGATAAGCGCATATTTATTGAATGAGTAAAAAATTCATTGAAAAATGGTTACATTTATACTAAAATTTATGTAACCGTTGAAACTCCCTCAGGGGATTACAAAAGAGAGGAAACCTATGAACAATAAAATTAGAGAAAACAGAACAGTAGGTATATCATATTGGGTTTTAAGCATAGTTCTGTTATTGGCGTATGCATTGGAGGGCATTAAAGGAAACAGAGAAGTTAGTTACCTTTTGATTTTTGCACTGCTCAATGTCATTCCTTTAGCAGTTTTCCAATTCCTGTATATGCGGGATAAGGAATCTGAGAGACTACGATATGTATATCTGATTGGCTATAATATTTTGTACATATTTGTTTTGTTTACGGGCCTGGATAATACCTTCACCTATATCATACCCTTCCTGGTGATTATGGCAGTGTACTCCGATATGGTATATAGTATCATCGCTTCGGCAATTGCCCTGGTAAGCAATGTAGCCTATGTGGTATATCTTGTGCTGCAGGGGGATTTTACAAAGACGGATCTCACCAATACGGAGATTAAGCTTGCAGTAATCCTGATTGTAGGTATCTTTTCCGCTATGGTTTCCAATACCTTAAAGAAGATTGCACAATCCAAGATTGATGAGATAGCGGAAAAAGAAGAGAAAAACGAGAAGCTTATGGAGCAGATTATGAACTCTGCAAATACGATAAAGCAGCAGAGTGAGGAAATTAAGAGTGGCACAGATACCCTCTATGAGAACTCCGAAGCAGTTGAGTCTGCAATGGCTGAGGTCAGTAACGGTTCTACAGAGACAGCGGAGGCCATTCAGGAGCAGATCCAGAGCACCAATGAGATTCAGAACAATATTTCAGTCGTGAAGGATGCCTCCGGCGATATCCTTGCAAATGTTACCGCAACAGCTGATGCAGTAGAAACCGGACGTGTGAGTGTGGACAATCTGGTAGCCTCTATGGAGGAATCCAGACAGGCCGGAAACGCAGTGTCTACCGAGATGACAGCTCTTTTAGAGCAGGTTAAGAACACAGAGGACATTCTGGAGTTAATTAATTCCATCACACAGCAAACCGCATTGCTCTCCTTAAATGCTTCCATTGAGGCTGCAAGAGCAGGGGAAGCCGGAAGAGGCTTTGCTGTGGTAGCAGGCGAGATATCCAATCTGGCAGCCCAGACGGCAGAGGCTACGAAGAGCATTTCTTCCATCATCAACAGCATTACTGCCAGCATCTCCAGAACAGATGAGGCAACTCAATCCTTATTAGACCGTACGGTAGAGCAGGAGCAGTTGGTGACAAAAACAGCAGAGCAGTTTAAGCAAATGGAGGATGCCACAAAGATTGCAGCTTCCAAGGCTCATGAGTTGGAGGGAAGCGTGGTACAGCTGGAAATCTCCAACAAGAGCATTGTGGAGAGCATCCAGAATATCTCTGCTATTTCGGAAGAGGTTTCAGCACACGCCCAGATTACATATGAAAGAAGCGTAGACAATAATGAAATCTTAAAGAACATCAAGCAGTATGCAGAGAATCTGGATTCTGTAGCTAGTGAGATGACGAATTAATCGGTGAAATGAAAACGGATTCAGTTGAGAAGGATACCCTTAGAAAGATGACTTTCTAAGGGTATCAGCGCGCATATCAAGGAAAGAGCCCTACGGAAATAAGGGGAACGGCCTCTGGACAACGAGGACTATGGAAAGATTATAAACGAGAAGCATTTTCCCACCAGAAATCCATCGTAGACAAAAAATGACCTGGCTGGATTTGCCTATGCGATATCAGCCCTACACCAGTAAGCTGTATGATGCACTTATGCATCTGTTTTTAAAGTAATGGATACCGGGATTGCGAGAGCACGAAATTCGAAACCATCCGTAGGTGTCACCATCAGGAAGTTTTAAACATGACATCATAATATAAGGAGTATGTACACATGAAAACCAGAATTATAGTAGATTCCACTGCAGAATTGATGCCTAAGATAAAGGAGAGAGTCCATGTCATCCCTATGACCTTGTACTTTGGGGAAGAGGAATTTTTGGACGGGGTGACTATCGACCACGAGACCTTTTATAAAAAGCTGGTAGAAACAGATGTCTTGCCCACCACCAGCCAGGCAACTCCCATTGCCTTTGCAAGAGAATATGAGAAGGCCAAGGAGGCAGGGGAAGCCTGCGTAGTGCTCACATTGGCAGCCAAACTGTCCGGTACATATCAAAGCGCTGTGCTGGCAGCCCAGGAATATGAAAATGTCTATGTGGTAGACAGTGCTACCGCCACCATCGGAGGAGGTGTCCTCACCGAATTGGCACTTCGCTACTTAGATGAAGGGCTGGAAGCAAAAGAAATAGCGGAGCGCTTAGAGCAGGATAAGAAAAAGATAGTGATCGTTGCATTGTTGGATACCCTGGAGTATTTAAAGAAGGGTGGCCGTATTTCCAAGACAGTTGCTTTTGCAGGAGCAGTCTTAAATATCAAACCGGTGATTTCCCTGATTGACGGAACCATAGAGGTCTTAGGAAAGGCCAGAGGCTCCAAGATGGGAAATAACCTCTTGGTACAGGAAATCGAAAAGGCGGGTGGCATCGATTTCTCCAAACCGGTGCTGTTGGGATACACAGGTTTATCCGACATCTTACTGCAAAAGTACATTGAAGACAGCAAGCATTTATGGGAAGGCAATCTTACGGAAATCCGCTATACCTCTATTGGCAGTGTCATAGGTACACACATCGGACCGGGCGGAATCGCAGCAGCATTTTTCAAAAAGTAAGAAAATAAGGTGGTCACGGGGACGTTAAAAAATGGCTTTTTTATTGTCCCCCGTGGCTTTTTTATTGTCCCTGTGGTTTCCCCTTTGCTATTTGTTATAAATTCGATATAATGATATCAGGCTCAAGAGGGTTGTGAGAAAGGACTAGGACATGAAAATTATTCACTGCGCAGATATTCATTTGGATTCAAAAATGAGGTCTCATTTGTCAAAGGAACAGGCAAAGGAAAGAAAAGGAGAGTTGTTAAATACCTTTCACAGAATGGTGGAATATGCCGGCGAAAATGATGTGGAGGCTGTATTGATAGCAGGAGATTTGTTTGACAGCAGAAAGATATCTGTGACAGCTATCAATTATGTAAAAAATGAGATTGTGGCTCATCCTGACCTGGATTTTTACTATTTGCAGGGAAATCACGACGGTGGAAGTTTTGCCGATAGTTTTGAAGCTTTGCCGGGAAATCTGCATGTATTTGACTCTACGCTTACCAGCTATCATCTGAGCAGCGAAATTGTACTTACCGGCATAGAACTGGATGAGGAGAACAATGACCGTTTTCCTAATGAGTTGGCTATGGATGTGGGAAAAATTAATATCCTAACACTACATGGACAAATCGGGGAGTATAAGGTCAAGGATAAGGCAGAGATGATTCATTTGGATGCCTTAAAAAATAAGGGGATTGATTACCTGGCATTAGGGCATGTCCATGGGTATTGTTATGAAAAGCTGGATGCCAGAGGGAAATACTGCTATCCTGGTTGTCTGGAGGGCAGGGGCTTTGACGAGTGTGGGGAGCATGGCTTTGTAGTGCTTACCATTGATGAGGAAAGACATGAGATTGCACATCAGTTTGTTCCCTTTGCCTGTAGAAAGCTGTTTGCTGTGTCGGTGGATATTACGAATTGTGAGAACACTGCGGATATTCTTGACACCATGCGACAGAGATTAAAGGAAGAAGATATCGAAGCAAAGCATCTGGTGAAGGTGGAGCTTGTGGGCGCCATAGATGCCGGCTGTGAGAAGAATATCGAAGTACTCACAGCCCAGTTTGCAGCTTCCTATTACTATTTTAGGATAAAGGATAAATCCGTCTATCGGGTGGATTATGCACAATATGAAAAGGATAAGTCTCTGAAGGGGGAGTTTATTCGCACAGTTATGGAGAAGGAAGAACTGTCAGCGGAAGAAAAGGCAGCCATCATTCACTATGGCATGCAGGCGCTGGCAGGAGAGGAGATAGGGGAAGCATGAGACTATTAGGCTGTCGTATCAATGGGTTTGGAAAATGGAGAGATGTGGCCTTTGATTTTACAGAAGGGGTGAATTCTTTCTGTGAGGAAAACGGCTGGGGAAAAAGTACACTGGCAGGGTTCATCAAGGTCATGCTTTTTGGCTTTCAGAATGAGAGAGCAAGGGATGAGCTGGAGAATGAAAGGCGTCGCTATGCTCCCTGGGATAAAGGAATCTACGGAGGGGAGCTTCGATTTGAGGCAGGCGGGAAGAGCTATTGTGTGCGTCGGACTTTCGGAAAAAAGAGCTTAGAGGATGAGTTTGAACTGTTAGATTTGGAGACAAATCTGGAATCTCACGATTTTAGTCAGAATCTGGGGGAGGAGCTCTTTCAAATCGATGCCGCCAGCTTTGCAAGAACCGTTTTTCTCTCTCAAAATGATTGTGCCTGCATCGCCACCGACAGAATCAATGCAAAAATCGGGAATCTGGTGGATAACACCAATGACATCAATAATTTTGAGACCGCAGACGCCAATTTAAAAGGCCTGCTGGATAGCTGGAGCCCCACGCGTAAAACGGGCCAACTAAAACAAAAGAAAACACAGATTGGGGTATTGGAGCAGGAGATTCGTGTCATTCAAGAAGTTCAGGATTCCATGACCAAGCTGGAAGAAAAAAGAGAACTGTGCAAAGAGAGAAAGAAGGAACTGCTGAAGCGTAGCCAGGAGCTGGAGCAGGAGCAAAGCAAAGTGGCAGCCCTGCAGGATGCGAGGGTTGTAAAAAGGGAATATGACAGCCTGCAAGACCAATGGGAGGAACGCTCCAGGCAGGTAAAGGAGGCCGAGGGCTTTTTCCCGGGGCCAATTCCTAAGAAGGAGGAGCTTAGGGAGCACATTGCAAACCGAAAACACTTAGATGCCCTTCGCAAGACATTGGATATTTACACCCTAAGTTCCAAGGAGGAAGGAGAACTGGAGCAGCTGCGGGAGCAATTTGCAAAGGGAGTTCCAACGGAGGAAGAGGTGGCGCAGACTGTAGAAGCAGTAGCTCAGCTGAATGTCCTGGAAAAGCAATATGCAGTGGAATGTATTCGCCCGGAGGAGCATAAAAAATATGAAGAATTGACCCAAAAATATGCCAAGGGACTGCCGGAGCCGGAGACGCTCTTATCTGTACGGGACCAGTATCGAACCTATCAGGAGAGAAGGCAGGAGGAAAAACAGGATGAAATGACCCTGCACACCCTGGAGTATGTGTCAATGACTCAGAAAGTCAATGGAAGCAATGGGAAGGTGCAGGGATTGATTTCTCTGGCAGCTGCTTCCGTATCCTTGGCATTGGCAATCTATTTGATGGTCAGCTCTAAGCAGGTACTTTTAGGTTGTGTGCTGTTGTGTGTAGCCGTGGCCCTCGGAGTTTTGGGTGTGTTGCTGGAAAAGAAACAGCAAAAAAGCAAGGCATCGGAGGAGAATCCAAAGCTACAGGAATTACGGCTGGGCATTGAGGAGAAGAAAAGGAAAATCAACCAGTGCAGAGAGTATTTGGAGGAGTTTTGCCAAAGCTATGGCCTTGTCTTTGAGGAGGAGCATTTTGGTGAGAGCTTGACAGGACTGCAAAACGACGCAGCTTTGTTGCGAGAGTTATCGGCCAAGGAAAATGCCTCCCAGGAGCGTCGCTTACAGAAGGAAATCGAAGAGAAACAAGGAAAAATCCAAGGCTTCTTTTCGAAGTATGGATGTCATCCTGAGGAAGCTTCTTATGAGAGCAGCATTTTGCAGTTTAAGGAGAAGGTGACAGAGTATTGTCGTTTAATGGAAAAAGAAACGAAGTATAAAGCAACTTGGGACGAATATACTGTTGGTAGGACAAAGGAGAAAACCTTCCTGGAGCAGCTTCAGTTTCCCTATGAGGAAGAACAGGCCCAAGGGCAATTGGAAACAATTAGGGAGCAGCTGCTGGGCTTGGAAACTGCCAGAAGAGAGCTGCAGACAGCCCTGGATAAGAAGACCAGCTTTGAGCAAAGTCACGATATGGAGCGGATTGGTGCTATGGAAGTAAGTGACAATCCGGTTTCCCTGGAGGACTTGGCCGGGGCAGCCAGAGAAGTGGCGGATATGCTTAAGAGAGTTCAAGGAGAGCTGCGGGAGTACGATAGCCAGCTGGAAGAAAAGCAGGAAAAGCTAGACGACCTTCGCGAGAAAGAGGAACTTCTGACAGATATGAAGTCCCAATACGAGGAGCAACTGAAGAAATATCAGCTGCTCACTCAGACAAAGGAACTGCTGGGCGTTGCGAAGAGCTCTTTTACAGCCAAATACACGGAGCCTATTATGAGTGGATTCAGAAAGTATTACGGCATAGTCACAGGTGCGGAGACGGACCAGTTTGTGATGGATGCAAACACGAAAGTATGGGCAGTGGAGGAGAACAAGAATCGCGATTTGCAGTTTCTGAGCACAGGCTGTCAGGATCTGACAGGAATTTGTCTCAGAATGGCCTTGGTGGAAGCTATGTATACGGAGGAAAAGCCGTTTCTGATCTTGGATGACCCTTTTGTGAATTTGGATCAGGATAAGACAGAGGGGGCTCTTGCATTTTTGGATGAAGTGGGACGGGAGTACCAGATCTTGTACTTTACCTGTCATGAAAGCAGGCAAGCGCACTCTTCCGCTTTACCGTGTTAAATTTTATCTTGCAATGAAGAATGCGATATGCTATTCTTAAGGAGCGCAAGTACTGGAGAGTCCCTTTTATGGGCGCCGAAGGTGTAAGACTGGCTAAAATTGAAATGGCGCATTAGTCAGTTAATCTCTCAGGCAAAAGGACAGGAGAAACATATGGAAAATTTTATCGAAAAAGTAACACAAATTAACGATGTCGTTAATTCCTTCGCATGGGGCTGGTTCGCCTTGATTTTACTTCTTGGCACAGGCCTTGTCTGTACGGTCATCACAAAGTGCTTTCAGATTTCACATTTGAAGCATTGGTGGATGAAAACCATTGGTTCTGTATTTCAGAAGGATACCCACAAGAAGCTGGGTAAGAAGTCCGGTACAGTATCTCAGTTCCAGGCACTTTGTACCGCTCTTGCAGCTACCATCGGTACTGGTAATATCGCCGGTGTGGCAGCAGCTATCTGTGTAGGTGGTCCCGGTGCAGTTTTTTGGATGTGGGTTGCAGCATTCCTGGGAATGATGACCAACTTCTCCGAAAATATTTTAGGTATTTATTTCCGTCGTAAGAATTCCGAAGGCGAATGGTCCGGTGGTGCTATGTACTATCTGCAGGATGGACTTGGCTCCTACAAGGGATGCAAGCAGATTGGTAAGGTGTTAGCTGTCATCTTTTCCCTGTTTGCTATCTTAGCTTCCTTTGGTATCGGAAATATGGGTCAGATCAACAAGATCACCATCAATCTGCAGTCTGCATTCTTTGGTGGTGTACAGGATGTAAATGCAATCAATTGGCTAATCGGTATCTGCCTTATGATTGTGGGTGGATTCATCATTTTAGGTGGCTTACAGAGAATTGCAGCATTTGCGGAAAAGGTTGTTCCTTTTATGGCAATCGTGTATGTTATCGGTGCACTGATTATCTTTCTTTGCCACATCAATACAGTCGGAGCAATGTTTGCATCGATCTTCAAATTTGCATTTATCCCCAGAGCTGTGGCAGGTGGTGTTTCCGGTTCTGTGATTAAGATGATTCTGGATGGTCCTGTAAAGAACGGTTGTAAGAGAGGCGTCTTCTCCAACGAAGCAGGTCTTGGTTCTTCCGTTATGGTACACTCTAACTCCAACGTAAAGGAGCCGGTAAAGCAGGGACTTTGGGGTATCTTCGAAGTATTTGCGGACACTATGGTAGTTTGTACTATGACTGCAATCGTCGTTCTTTCTTCCGGAGCAATTGACCTTACTACCGGTTATGCAGCAGAGGGAACAAAGGATGCTACTTTAGTAGCTACAGCCTTTGGCAACATCTTTGGCAGGCCCGGCGAGTGGTTCATCGCTATCGCAGTTTTGCTCTTTGCTTTCACCACAGTACTTGGCTGGTCTCATTACGGTTCCAAGGCTGTTGAGTATCTCTTCGGTGTAAAGGGAACAAAGGTTTACAAGGTAATCTTCGTACTTATGATGGTTTCCGGTGCGATTATGACATCCTCTCTTGCTTGGGATATTTCTGATACCTTCAACGGTTTGATGATGATTCCTAACTTGATTGGTGTATTGTCCTTGACTCCACTGGTAATCAAGATAACAAAGAATTACGTAGACCGTAAGATTAAGGGGAAGGATGTTGAGCCTATCTTATCTTACGACCCGGATATTCAGGCAGAGTTTGCTCCGCTTGTAAAACAGGGAGAGGAATAGGGAGTACATAATGTTTGAGGTTTTAAAAAAACTTAAAGGAGGTTTTGGTATGAAAAAGATTCTAAAATGGGAAAACAAATTCAGCAAGGAGACCGGTTATGTTAAGACTGTGTCTGTTGCAAAAGGATATTTTGTGAATACCTACGACAAGGAAGAGGCTAAGGCATATCGCTGTGACAAAGCCATTCAGAAGGACTTAGAGATTCTTGAGGGATTTGGGGAGTTTGAAAATAATACATTTACCGTAGAAGAGATTTAACCGGTTCTTTTTAGGAAGGGTATGTGTCTTTATATGGGGGAAGAAATAAGGCGTTGGGGGACGCCTTATTTCTTTTTTTATAGCCCGCTAACAAAACCAAGCAGCTTGGAAGGAGCTATTTGGTTTTGAGCGGGCGTATACGAAATAGAAACAGAAGTCGCGAAGCGACGACTCACGGTTTGCGCGAAGCGAAGGCTCGCGCAAAGAGTGAGGTTTCTATGAGTAATGTGGGAGTTAACTAATTCGTAGTGTATGAAGTAAGTAAGCGGGGTACAGGAGAGAAAAGTGAGCGACTGTACCCCGCAGAAATTAAACAAGTAGTGGAAGAGGTAAAAAGTATAAAGAGAAAAAATCAGCATGAGCAATTCTACTTGATTTAGCACAGAACCTACCAGCGAGAAGCTATGTTATGAAGAAAAATATTGATTTTCAAAATTGCGTTTGATATAATTCTATCGAAGCATATATTTCTTGGGTTTTGGCAGAGAATGCCATCTATCATTCTACATATTCAATGATTTCTATGCTTTTAAATTCACAA
>CAMAHO010000039.1 GCA_945834545.1 uncultured Lachnospiraceae bacterium
AGAAAGGTCAGCCTTTCGCTCCCGGTGCTAACCCGATGCATGGTCGTGATACTCACGGTGCTGTCGCTTCCCTTGCTTCTGTATCCAAGCTTCCTTTCAAGGATGCACAGGATGGTATTTCCAATACCTTCACTATCATCCCCGGAGCTCTTGGTAAAGAGGACCAAGTATTTGTCGGCGACCTTGATATCGATTTAAACAAGAAATAAATTGCTTACCCCTCAGCGGAAGCTTAGGCTTCCGCCGGGTGAAATAAAGCTCTTGAACAAGGAGGTATGATATGGACGAGAAGAATATGATTGACGATTTGGTGCGTATGCTGGATGAAGGCATGGCACAGGGAATGGGGCATGTGAATGTGGACACACAGGATGACGCTTCTTCCAAAAATGTTCAAACCTTGGGATGCACGGATTGTTCCCGCACTCCCCTTGCCTGCAGTGTACCTACCCTTGAACAGGGCCTGGATGATTATCAATAATATAAAATTATAGGAGGAAAAAATTATGGCAGCAAGTTCAGCTCAGGTTGATAACCTTGTAAACTTATTAGATGGTTACGCTACAAAGGGTGGCCATCACCTTAATGTAAACGTATTGAACAGAGAAACTCTTTTAGATGCTCAGAAGCATCCTGAGAACTATCCTCAGCTTACAATCCGTGTTTCCGGCTATGCAGTAAACTTCATTAAGTTGACTCCGGAACAGCAGGCTGATGTTATTTCTCGTACCTTCCACGAGTCGATCTAATCAGGTAGCTCACCTGTACACGAAAGAGGCCAGGATGATTTCCCGGCCTCTTTTCTAATATAGATAGAAATGAGGTAGAGAATATGAAGGGAAGAATTCATTCTTTGGAAAGTTTTGGTACGGTGGACGGACCGGGAACCCGCTTTGTTGTATTTGTACAGGGCTGTCCTATGCGATGTGCCTATTGCCACAACCCGGATACCTGGGAGGTCAATGCCGGCACACTAATGGAGCCTACTGAAATTATTGAACAATACGATAGGAACGCTGCCTTTTACCAAAATGGCGGTGGATTGACGGTTACCGGTGGTGAACCACTGTTGCAGGTAGATTTCTTAATCGATTTATTCACTCTGGCAAAAGAAAAAGGCATTCACACCTGTATTGACAGCTCCGGTATAGCCTTCAACAGAAGCAATGCGCCCCTCCTGGCTAAAATGGACAAGCTGATGACTTTGACAGACCTGGTGATGCTTGATATCAAGCACATTGACCCGGAAAAACACAAGGAGCTAACCAGTCAAGATAATAAGAATATCTTGGATTTTGCGAAATATCTGGATGAAAAAGGCGTTGATATGTGGATTCGTCACGTTGTGGTTCCTGGGATCACAGATGATGACAAATATCTCTTTGAGCTGGGGTATTTCATTGGTCAGTTTAAGAATCTTAAGGCTCTGGATGTGCTTCCCTATCACACCATGGGCGTTGTAAAGTACGAAAAGCTTGGAATGGAATACAAATTAAAGGGTGTTCCCGCTATGGATAAGGATACCGTCATCACCAAGAAGCAGGTGGTAATGGAGGGGATAAAAAAACGCAGAGCTGAGATGGAACAATGACAGTTCAGTTCGCGCCATTCGTAAAGTCGCACCTTCGATGCGTTCCTATTGTTGCAATAAATTTTGCTTGAAATCCCTTTTTGTATGTATTAGAATAGGAATGGACTTAAGATAAATAAAGGAGGTCATTATTATGGCATTTGTTATTTCTGATAATTGCATCGCTTGTGGTGCATGTGAAGCTCAGTGTCCTGTTGGTGCTATCAGCATGGGCGACGGCAAATTTGAAATCGACGAGAGTAAGTGTGTAAGCTGTGGTGCTTGCGCAGGCCAGTGCCCTGTTGGTGCTATCGAAGAGGCATAAGACCCGGAAGCAAACTCCCTAAGGAGTTTGCTTCTTTTTTTTGCTGCCAAATTTCCATTTTTTCCCGGTCTTTTTTCTGAGAATCTCATCCATGCGGGCATAGTACTCCTCGTTTCTTAGCGTGTGTATTCTATCCCTTTCATCCTCTCGCTCTTCCTGAGCACGAAACTGATAATCCAGTTCTTTCAGAAGGATTTCATTGTTTTCCTGAATGGTCTCTCGAATCATTTGCTGTAACAGCCATTGCAGTCTTCTGGCCTTATCTTCGCCCGGCTGATTTCCCAAGGCGGTGGGACTTTCTTTGGTAAGCTCACGCTTTCCAATGATATCAATTCCCATAGATGAGGTGTGTGAATTAGCTGGTTGTCCGCTTTCATTTAAAAGATTTAATTCCCCGTTTTTCAAAATCATTTTAATTGCTTTCAATTGTAAACCCCTTTCTTTCATATCCTTGATCTGCCTGAATCGATCTATATCCTCCTGTGTATAATAGCGATGTCCCATCTCATTTCGTTTGATAGGAAGCTTCAATTCCTCCTCCCAGTATCGCAATACGTGACTTTCCACCTGAACCTCTTTCGCAGCCTCTGAAATCAGTAAATAATCATTCATTTTCTTCTTCCTTTCTTCTATTTTAAAAATAAAAAAGAGATTAGCACCTTACCAATCTCTTCTTTCGTAAAAATAGTATTTCATTGTCATACTTAAAATTCCGGGTTTCGGTCTTTCTTTGCAAGATTTGCAAATTTGGTATAATTTGCTAACCAAGCAAGCTCTACCGTGCCAACCGGACCATTTCTTTGCTTTGCAATTATGATTTCGGATACACCCGGCCTGGGGGTGTCCTTGTTGTAATAGTCATCTCTGTATATAAACATTACCACGTCGGCGTCCTGTTCAATCGCTCCGGACTCACGAAGGTCAGAAAGCATGGGCCTGTGATCCGGCCTTTGTTCTGCTGCTCGGGAGAGCTGCGATAAAGCAATCACCGGTACTGCTAATTCTCTGGCAATGGCCTTTAGAGAACGGGATATCTCGGATATCTCCTGCTGTCTTGACTCCGATTTTCCAGAGCCGCTCATAAGCTGCAGGTAGTCAATCATAATCACTGCCAGGTTCTGTTCCAGCTTGTATTTTCGACACTTGGACCGTAGCTCGGCAATACTGATACCAGGCGTGTCATCAATAATCAAATTCGACTTTCCGATTACATCTGCGCCTTCCACAAGCCTGTCCCATTCATTGTCCTCCAGCTGTCCGGTACGAAGCTTCTGTGCATCCACGTTGGATTCCAGGGAAAACATACGGTTAACCAGCTGTTCCTTACTCATTTCCAGGCTGAATATGGCAACTGTCTTATGTTGTTTGAAAGCGATGTTCTGAGCAATGTTCAGAACAAATGCCGTTTTACCCATAGAGGGTCTGGCTGCAATCAAAACCAAATCCGATGGCTGTAAGCCGGCGGTTTTATAGTCCAAATCAATAAAACCGGTAGGAATGCCGGTTACCTGGCCTTTGTTTTGAGCCGCCTTCTCTATTTTGTTCATAGCATTCATTACAATCTGGGAAATCGGCACAAACTCGTCTGTGGAACGACTCTGGACGATTCGGAAAATCTTCTTTTCTGTTTCTTCCAAAATGGTTTCCAGATCGTCCTTTCCTGCATAGCAGGCATTTTCGATTTCCTCATTTAGCTGGATCAACCTTCTGAGCACTGCCTTCTCACGGACAATCCCTGCATAATACTTCACATGGGCTGAGGTAGGTACAGCCGCAATCAAATCCCGGACAAATTCCAGATTGCTGACCTCCGGAGGCACTTCCTTTTCCTTCAGCTTATTGGGAAGTGTGACCATGTCCACTGCTTGAGCATTATCGTTCAATTCAATCATGGTCTCAAAAAGAATACCGTATTGCCTGTTAAAGAAATCCTCTGGGTTCAGTATTTCGGAAGCCGCCTCTATGGCCTCTTTGTCCATAATCATGGAACCAATAACCGCCTGCTCTGCTTCCAGACTGTGTGGTGGTACCCTTTTGATTACATTTTCATCCAACTGTGGCATGTTATGCCTCCTCCACCTTAACCGTAAACGTTCCTGTTACCTGAGGATGTAGTTTAACTGATACCTGAAAGCTTCCCAGCGTTTTGATACTGTCTGTCAGCTGAATCTTTTTCTTATCAATCTCGATACTGTGTTGAGCCTGCAATGCGGCTGCAATCTCCTTTGTGGATATGGCTCCAAAGGTTTTGCCCCCTTCTCCTGCTTTCATTTTGACGGAGACAATCTTATCCTCCAGTTTTTGGGCAAGCTCCTGTGCCTTTGCCAACAGTTCGTCAGCCACCTTTTTCTCATTTGCTTTCTGAAGCTTTAAGTCGTTTAAATTCTTGGGAGTCGCCTCAACACCGATTTTTTTAGGCAAGATATAGTTTCTTGCATATCCTTCGCTGGCCTCAATGATTTCTCCCTTTTTTCCAAGCTTTTTCTCGTCCTGTAAAAGTATGATTTTCATGTACATCACCTATCCCTTCTCTAGATCTCGTTCTCTTCCAGCATAGTATCCAAGGTTCTCTTGACAATACCTATGGCTTCTGCCACGCCGGTTCCTTCCATCTGGCAGGCCGCCACATTCATATGGCCGCCTCCGCCCATTCTCTCCATGATGACCTGAACATTGACCTCATCTATGGAACGGGCACTGATATAAATCGTCCCCTGGTAATCTGTGAGGACAAAGCTGGCCTTGATGCCCTTTATATTTAAGAGTTCATTGGCTGCCTGGGCACCTATGACTGTAGGGGAAGGAAGATCCTCTGCTGTACAGACGCTGATGGCAAAGCTTTGCTTATAGATTTCAGCCTGGCTGACAGCATCTGCTCTGGCCTTATACTCCGCTGCATCCTCCCTAAAGAGCTTTCTGACTCTGGTGACATCCGCTCCGCTTCTTCGCAGGAATGCTGCTGCCTCAAAGGTTCGCACACCAGTCTTCGTATTGAAGTTATTGGTATCAATCATGATACCGGAGTACATACAGTCTGCCTCCTCCGGTCTTATACGGATATTGTCATAGGTATACTGAAGTACCTCACTAACCATTTCACAGGCAGAGGATGCATATGGCTCCACATAGGACAAGGTTGCATTTTCTATCACCTCCGCACCCTGTCTGTGATGATCCAACACAACCACAGACTTACAACAGCGAAGCAGCTCCGGACATTCTGTAATAGAGGGCTTATTCACATCCACTACAACCAAAACTGTGTTTGCACCAGCGTATTCAATGGCCTGACTGTTGCCGATAATAAAATCTTCCTCGTACTCAGGATTATTAGTGAATAATTCTATCAGAGGCTGAATGGAACTGGTGGTCTCATTCAAGACAATATTGGCCTTTCTGTCCAAAGTTTTTGCAATTCGATAAATGCCCACTGCTGCCCCAAAGCTATCCACATCCGGTCTGGCATGTCCCATAACCAGCACACGATCCTTGCTTGTGATGATTTCTCTCAAAGCGTGTGCCTTTACTCTTGCTTTCACTCTGGTATTCTTCTCAATCTGCTGGCTCTTGCCACCGTAGTAGGTAATGCTGTCCGGAGTCTTGATAACTGCCTGATCACCGCCACGCCCCAATGCCAAATCAATTGCATTTCTGGCAAATTCATAATTCTGTGCATTGGATAAGCCGTCCAGTCCAATGCCAATGCTGATGGTTACTGCCATCTCGTTTCCGATGCTGACGGTTTTCACATCCTCCAAAAGCTCAAAACGCGTCTCCTTTAACTGCTCTATGGCCTTTTTCCTTAAAATAACAAGGAATTTGTCCTTTTCAATCTTCTTACATATGCCATCCAGAGATGCAATGTATTTGTTAATTTTTCGGTCAATCAAGGCTGTCAACAAGCTTCTCCTGACTTCCTCCGTGCTTTCCAGGGACTCCTCGTAATTATCCAGATAAATCAGTCCGGCTGCCAAACTTTGATCGTCAATCTCCTGAAGTGCTATTTTCAGTGCTGTCTCCTCAAACAAAAAGCAGGCAATCAGATATCCACTCAAATCTGCTGCATCTATAATCTCACTATGACTCATCATATCATTCAGAGTTATCTTCTTAAGCTTTGCCAGAAACTCTCTACCCTCATATTCCAGCTCATACTGGCATTCCTCTACCTCGCCTTCTCCGGGAAGCTTGTCCTTGGTAATGGAGGGAAATATGGCTGATAGAGACTTGCTGTAACCCTTACCCTGATGTATTAAGGTTTCAAACTGTACATTTGTCCAGATAATCTTGCCGGCATCATCCAACAGGCAGTAGGGAATGTCCAGCTCTTTTAAGAGTCTCTTTTGAATCTGCCCGTACTCCGTGGCAAAGCTTACCAGCTCATTCATCAAAACCGGCTTGTTATAAAAATACATGGTCATGGTGATGGCAAAATATATTACCAAAAAGCCTAATACTAAAAGCCCTGCCTGCAGGCTTATTAGGAAGACTGCTATGTCAACAAACAATAACAATATCCCCAGATAGATGGAAAACTGCATATAGGACCTCATCCTGCCCTTTAATTTCATCCTAGTCTTCATAGTTATCCTCGTAGAGTATTTATAAAATCATTCGGGTTACCTTTTTCAATACAGGATAAGTATAGCAGATTCTTAGACAGTATGCCACAACTTAATTTGTCGAGAGACGAAATCTTTCCGCTAAAACTGTCTAAAGCTGCAAAAAGAAAAAGACCACATACCCTCTCGAGCATGTGGTCTCCTAAACCCTTACTTCAAATTATTCCTGAACATAAGGCATGATTGCAACGTGGCGTGCTCTCTTGATTGCTACGGTGAGTGCTCTCTGATGCTTTGCACAGTTGCCGGTGATTCTACGAGGAAGAATCTTGCCTCTCTCAGATACATACTTCTTTAACTTAGCTGCGTCCTTGTAATCGATTACATTGTCTTTCCCACAGAAAACGCATACTTTCTTTCTTCTACGGATTCCGCCTTTTCTTCTCATGGAAGAATCAGTCTTCTCTGCTTTATTGAATGCCATAATTAAGCCTCCTATCTCAAATCATAAACCTTAGTTAAACGGTAATTCCTCTTCGATGCCGTCAGGAATATTCATAAATCCGTCAGCTGCACCGCTGGCAGGCATCTGATTGCCTCCACCGAAACCACCATTATTGTAACCACCATTGTTATAACCGCCTTCTCCTCCGTTGCCGCCCTGAGCGTTCTTGCTTTCAGCGAACTCCTGCTCTTCTACAACAACCTCAGTGGTGTACACCTTAACTCCATCCTTGTTTGTGTAGCTGCCGGTCTGAATTCTGCCGGTTATAGCAATCTTTGTACCCTTGTGAAGATATCTTTCCGCAAACTCGCCACTGCGACCAAAGGCAACACAGTTGATAAAATCTGCTGTCTGTCCGTCAGAGTTACTTCTGGACTGTCTTCTGTCTACTGCCAGTGTATATCTCGCAATAGCCATAGAGCCATCAGCATTCTGGTTATATCTCACATCAGGATCCCTTGTTAGTCTACCCATAAGAATTACTTTATTCATTTGATTCGTCTCTCTTTCTATTATGCTTCAGCCTGGCTAACGCATAAGTATCTGACAACATTATCCATAATACGGATACGGCTCTCAATTTCAGCGGGAGCTGTACTGTCAGCATCGAATCTGATGAAGTAGTAGAAAGCTTCTTTCATTTTCTGGATTTCATATGCAAGTCTCTTCTTGCCCCAGTCGTCTACTTCTGTGATAGTACCACCAAATCTCTCGATTAAAGCTTTGCACTTCTCTACAGTCTGTGCTCTCTCTTCATCTTCGATTGCAGCGCTAACCACAACGCATAATTCGTACTTGTTCATTATTAGTTACCTCCTTTTGGTCTCTGGCCCACCTCTCAGTGTGAGCAAGGAATTAATATACCACGGATATCTATGTTATCACAGGCATTCTACAAAATCAATCTTTTTTTCTTATTTCTCGTATATTTTTTTCTGCCGCGGTTCTGGCAATCATAATCTGGTGACCGCAGCCCATGCATTTTAAGCGGAAGTCTGCTCCGATTCGCAGAACCTCCCACTCTTTACTCCCACAGGGATGCTGTTTCTTCAGTTTTATAATATCTCCTACTTGAATATTCATGAATTCCTCCCGGGTAGCATTAGGGACGGAGTTTTTTGCTGCTCATCTCTGTCCCCACTGTTGCTCATCTCTGTCCTCGATGCTTACCCGGATATGAGCAGCAATTAGGACAGATATGAGCAACATTAGGGACAGAGATGAGCAGCAAAAAACTCCGTCCCTAATATTCAAACTGACTGGGCTCTCCCAGAGGCTTGTCCAACAGCTCCGGGTGGGCGCAGATGTGCTTAATTAGCTTTAGGCTGCGAGCGAAATAGAAGCCGTCTCCAATCCGCTCGTCCAGGGTAGCGCCGATGTCAATGACATCACGGATTTCTTTTTCCCCGTTTTCCATAACCAGCTCCTCTTTATGAAGGGTGCCGATTGTAACCATGACACTGTTGGTGCCGTAATTATTCAGATGATGATACACAGAGGGGCACTTGATACTTCCAAGGTTGCTGCACAGGATGGTGGTGTAATTAGGGTCCCCTTCCTGAATCGCATAGGGAACCAGCCCCCAGAAGTCCAGCCAACGGATCATCTTCACAACAAACATCAAAATGGGTCTGGGGAATTTGGCAAAGAGGTCCAGAATTGCATCGATACCTCCTGTAGAGGTTTCCGATTCTCTGGTTTCCCTCACATCACCAATGATATGCTTGCTGATGGAATCCACGGTATCTGTTTCCTTAGGAACAAAGACCATCAGGGCCTCCTCTGCATGATCCGTAAATCTCCTCTTACAGACAAAGCTGATGCTGATTTGATCTCGTTCATACATCCTTCTGCCCTGTACATAGCGATTCATCACCGGCCGTTCCATAACCATACGGGAAAGAGCTGCTATGATACAGTGAAAAATCGTCATCTTCTCCTCGGTCTTTCCCTGGTTCTTTTTCTCCAAGAATTTTACCAGCTCGGTGACATCGATGATGTCAGACAGATACACCTCTGCTTCCGTTCGATTGGGCATAAGGTGTCCCATAACGGTCTGCATACCGGTGACATCCTTCACCCGGTGGCTGGTTCTTCTCTTTTTCTTATGCTTGTCCTGCCTAGCGGAAGTGGTCATCACGCTTGTTTCCTTTTGGTCCAAATTAGACATGCTTTTCTTCCTCCGCCTTTCTCTCCAGCGCTCTGTAATCAATCTTTCCCACCAGCGTACGGGGCAAGGCTTCCTCAAACTCCATTTCCTTCGGCAACGCATAGGCGGGAACCTGGAGCTTTATTTTCTCCATGATGCGAGCTTTGCAGGCTTCATCCCCGGTAACACCGTCGCGGAGAACAACGTATGCTTTCACTCTGTGCATACGTCTGGGGTCCGATACCCCAATGACACAGGAATAGGAAACTTCATCACAGCTGTCTATAGCTTTTTCAATTTGTGTGGGATACACATTATACCCATTGGTAATAATCATACGTTTCATACGATGAGAGAAGTACACAAAGCCCTCCTCATCCATATAGCCGGCATCCCCTGTATACAGCCAGGTATCTCCGTCCGGCAGCACCTTTAAGGTCTCAGCGGTAGCCTCCGGGTTATCCAGATAGCCCAGCATAACGGAAGGCCCTTTTAAAATAATCTCTCCCTGCTGACCAGCCGGCATAACCTCATCAGTTCCAGGAGCCACCACACAATAGGTGGTGTCCGCAAAGGCTACTCCGATGCTTCCCTCCTTATAGGTATCTAACGGTGTGAGACAGCTTGCCGTCACACATTCCGTCAATCCATACCCCTCTCTGACCTGAATGGTAGCACCGTGCTCCTTTAAAAACTCGTCAATTCTCTTCTTTAATTCTACCGGAAGGGAGTCTCCTCCGCAGAACATTCCCAGGAGAAAGTCCAGCTTCACGCCCTCAAAGTCAGGCAGATGCAGAAGTGCCTCAAAAATAGTAGGCACACCGGCGATGAAATTAGGTTTTTTCTTAATCAGCATATTTGCGTAGGATTTGATATTAAAGGCCGGCATCAACAGGCAGCATGCCCCGTGTATTAACACCAGATGGATATTGATGCCCAGACCAAACCCATGGAAACAAGGCATACAGCTGAGCACTGTCTTTCCATCTACCTGATCCACACCAAGCTCATTTCTGGCTTGCATGGAGCAGGCATTCATATTTGCCTCAGACAGACAGATTCCCTTAGGTTCTCCGGTGGTACCACCACTGTATAAAATGACGGAAGTACGAGCCGGGTCGTAATCGTGCTCCGGAAGCTCCACCTCAGGTGTTCCGCTCTTTACAAACTTAGTCCACAATACAGCATGCTCTGTATTGGGATACTTTAGATACTTTCTGCCTTCCTTTGCCACAAAGGGAAGCTTTAACAATACCGGAAGCTCATCCTGCATTCTCGCCACCAACACCGTAACCGGCTGGGGCACCTTAAGTAAGGCCTCTTCCACCTTTTCATAAAACATATCCGTGGTCAAAATCATTTTTGACTTGGAAAAGCTCAGGTAAAAGGTGATTTCATCTCTTGCTGACAGTGGATGAATCATATTTGCCACGGCTCCGATTCTGCTTAATGCATAAAAGCAGACCAAGGCCTGGGGGGTGTTGGGCATACAAATTGTCACAACATCCTTTTTCCCGATGCCCTGCTTTACAAAGGCTCTTGACGCCTGCTCAATTTTGGCAATAAAGGTTGCATAGTCTGTGACACGGCCATAAAAATCCATAGCCGGAGCCGTAGGCCTTACCACAGCATTTCTCTCCACCATTTGAAACATGGTTAACTTAGGATACTCCAGTTTCTCTTTTCGTTCGTACATCTTCTCTCCCTCATATTACTCGTCCGGTTTTGTATATAACCATTTGACAGTCTGTTACTCTCCTTGGAGAACAGCCTGCCTTAGGACCTCTCCTATAGGACCTTTGATCAATAAATCTGCATGACTGTCTCTGGGCGTTGGCGCCTTGTTGATCACCACCAATTTTTCTCCTGTAAAATAATCAATGAGTCCTGCAGCCGGATACACCGCCAAGGAAGTTCCTCCAATGATAAGGACCTGGGCTTTTCTGATATACTCCACTGCCTCACGGATGGTGGAATCCTGCAAGGCCTCCTCATACAGTACCACATCCGGCTTGATGATGCCGCCACAGGCATCACACCTGGGAATTCCCTCACTGTTTTCTATGGCTTCCACACCAAAAAACTTACCACAGTCCTCACAGTAATTGCGAAGCACACTGCCGTGCAGCTCCAAAACCTTCTTGCTTCCCGCCATCTGATGCAGACCGTCAATATTCTGTGTGATGACAGCCCTGCATTTGCCCTCCTGCTCCAGCTTCGCCAGAGCCATATGCGCTGCATTGGGCTTGGCATCCTTATAAATCATCTTATTTCGATAAAACCGGAAAAATTCTTCCGGCTTCTTTCGATAAAAGGTATGGGACAAAATTGTCTCCGGAGGATAATCGTATTCCTGATGGTACAGTCCGTCTGTGCTTCTGAAATCCGGAATATTGCTCTCCGTGGAAACACCTGCGCCGCCAAAAAAGACAATATTGTCATATTTTTCCAATAGTTCTCTTAGCTTACGGATTTCGTGCTCCATTTTTCCTCCTTTATTCCGTAATCAGCTCAAAGGAACGAAGCTGCACATTTCCATGACCAACATAAGTCAGATAGATACATCCCACGCCATCCGGAATGGACACCTCCTGCTCATAACGGGTCCAGATATTGGTATTGTGCATGATGAATCGTCCCAGCACCTCTCCATGTATGCTGGTGCGAAGCTCAAAGGTACCTGTGCCGTAGCCTCTGGTATAAAGAGCAACCTTCTTCACACCCTGAAAGTCAAAATATTTAAAGCCCGCTGTGGTGGAATTGTAAATATTTGCAATATATCCGTTGATTTCATCTCCATCTCTGCCATCCTGGGTAATCTTAGGCCAGCCGGGATGTGCCACATAAATGCTGGGTTCTTCAGTAAACAAATGGCAGGCGAGGTAAGCAGGATACTCCCCCTCTCCCCTTAAGGGTCCTCCGTTTAATCCGCAGGAGGTGATTTCCACCTGAGGGATAGAACCGTCAGGCAAGATATTTAATTCCTCTGCACATCCCTGTCTGCTGTACCAGGTGCCATTGGTCTGACGGTGATAGAAGATGTACCACTTTCCGCTGATTTCTACCATGCTGCCATGATTATTTCCACCATAGGCTACCGTCATCTCTGCCTTCTTATAGGTATCGATATGCATATCGCAGTTGCTGACTAACACGCCTCCGTATACAAAATCCTTTGTGGGATTCTTGGAGGTGGCATAGCACAGCTCGTGCATCACCTGAGAAGAATAGATAAAGTAATAGGTATCTTTTATTTTGCGGATGGACGGAGCCTCAAAGAAGGCGTGACCTTCATAGCCTGTTCCTTGGCTGTAGCAGCTGCCGGGTGCCACAAAAACAGGTTCTTCTCTGATGGTCAGCATATCTGCCTCCAATACCGTACACATAGCTCCGTGACGACTCTCATCTCCTGCTCCACAGAAGCCGGTGTAGAGATATGTCACTTCTCCCTCTGTCAATACACCCGGGTCAAACTGAGGCTCATCACCGGGTCTCTCACCCAGTCTGACACCATCCCTATCATGCACATAACCCAGAAATTCGTATTCTCCAGCCGGTGTATCGCAGACTGCCACGGATACCACGCTGACATGATCCAAAACATAATACAAGTAATATCTGCCGTCCGGGCCTACGGTCACATCTGGCGCATATAAGCACATGGAGCCATCCTGGTTCAAAGGATCCTGTGTCTTCTTATATATGGTACCCTCAAATCTCCAATTGCCCAAGTCATCCACTGGTGCTGAGTAACACACGTAATCTCCCATACAAAATACACAGCCGTTAAAATAGTCATGAGAACCGTACACATAGACTCTGTCTCCGAAAACATAAGGTTCTCCGTCGGGAATATACTCCCAAGAGGGTAAATAAGGATTGAATGCCTGTTTTTTCATGTTGTTCCTCCATAAGAATATTTTGTAGGATTGTGGGAGCAGGTCGCGCGAAACAATCCGTAGGTATCATAATAAGGGACTTTTGACCCTAATATCATGTTATAGAATTATAACCGTACTATGTACGGAGCAATTCCGACTCCTAGTATACCACTACTGTTGCAGAATTTCCAGTTTAGCGTTGTGATTCAGGGGGTCTCTCCTGGTATAATCAAAGAGCACAAATACCGGAGCAGATACCGTTTCATCGGTTAAGAAACCTGCCTGTCTCAGCACGTTAGGGGAAAAGGCCTCGATATGCAAGTACCCTGTTATCTCCTTTTTGTATTGTCCCAGAAGCTCCTTTATGGTTTCTTTCTGCTCTACCCCTGGTGCAAAGGCCGGTCTTGTCTTCAAATTCTCTCTCAAGTACAAATCCAAAATAAGCAACCCCTTCAAGCATTCCACTGCCTCCTCTTGTCCCAGTTTCATAAGATACTCCTCAAAGCAGGCTTGCAGCAGGGTGTATCTGGCGATTCTGGTGTGATTCTTCTCAAAGAAGCCGCCGTTCTCGTAGAAGCCTGCCAGATAGGAGTACAAGGCGTAAGGAGAGTCAAAAAAGCTCTCCAGGTATCGCAGCGTATGGGCATATTGGCCGCTGTTATAGTACACCTCCACCATTTCCTCTATGCGTTTTAACCAAAGAATCTCCT
>CAMAHO010000040.1 GCA_945834545.1 uncultured Lachnospiraceae bacterium
AATAAACACTAACATAATAAACACTAACATAATAGAGCTGTTACATAACAAGTCATGTAACAGCTCATAATAACTGTATAAAGCTCTCTGTGTATTTATCCTGTGTTTCGTTTCATATTAGCACAAAACAAGCACTTATTCCGCTTTCTCACTACTTCGATTCTTCATAATGAACAAAGCGGCCAGAATCAATGCAACGCCCAGAGCCCAGCCAACAAAAGGATTCTTTACGAAGCCGGATACCACATAGCATACGAAGGATACTGCTGCAACAAAGATGGCATAGGGAAGCTGTGTGGAGACATGGTTTACATGGACGCATTCTGCTCCTGCCGAAGCCATAATTGTTGTGTCGGAGATAGGTGAGCAGTGGTCACCGCAAACAGCACCTGCCATACATGCAGAGATTGCAATAATCATAAGGGTGGGGTCTGTGTTACTGAAGGCTTTCACAACAATCGGAATCAGGATACCGAAGGTTCCCCAGCTGGTTCCGGTAGAGAAAGCCAAAAAGCAGCCTGCCAGGAAAATAAGAGCAGGCAGGAAGCCTACCAGGCTTTCTGAGCAAGCATACATAAGATCTGCTACATACTCTTTCGCACCGAGAGAATCTGTCATACCCTTCAAGGTCCACGCCAAGGTCAGAATCAGAATTGCCGGAACCATAGCCTTGAAGCCCTCCGGTAAGCATTGCATACACTCATCCAGTTTCATGGTTCTTCTGCAGATATAATAGATAATGGTAATGAATAGTGCAATGATACTTCCCAGCATCAAGCCAACGGAAGCATCGGAATTTGCGAAGGCATCCTTGAAGCTTTCTCCCTCAAAGAAACCACCTGTGTAAATCATACCGATGACACAGCATACAATCAGAACGATAACAGGGAAAATAAGATCCACAACCTTTCCTTCCTTTTCCCCTTCCTTCAGCTCGGAAATCTTGCTTTCCATGGAAAGCATAGCATCTTCCTTTGCCTTCATAGGGCCGAACTCAACCTTAAGGATAATAGCCATAACCATAAAGAAAATGGTAAACAATGCATAGTAGTTATAAGGAATTGCCTTCAGGAATAAATGGAAGCCGTCCTCCCCCTCTACAAAGCCTGTTACTGCTGCAGCCCAGGAAGAAATGGGAGCTATGATACAGATAGGCGCTGCCGTAGCGTCAATCAGATATGCCAGCTTTTCCTTGGAAATCTTGTGTCTGTCCGCTACCGGACGCATTACACTACCAACCGTCAGGCAGTTAAAATAATCGTCAATAAAAATCATTACGCCAAGAAGAACAGTTGCCAACTGAGCTCCAACCTTTGTCTTAATGTGCTTTCCTGCAAAGAGCCCGAAAGCCTGGGAGCCACCTGCCTTGTTCATCAGGCAAACCATAGTACCTAAGATGACCAGGAATATCAAAATACCTACATTCCATCCGTCTGAAAGCTGTCCTACAATACCAGCCGCATCCTCATCAACCCCCAGGATGTGAAGGATTGCTGCCTCAGGGTTAAAGCTTGCATAAAACAAGCCTCCCATCAGAATACCGATAAACAAAGAACTGTATACCTCCTTTGTCACCAATGCAAGAACGATTGCAATTAGCGGCGGAACCAATGACCAAAATGTTGCGTACATATTTCTTCCTCTCTTTCCCTCATAAGTAAATCTTTTTTCTAACAACGAGCAAAGCATACTCGTTAAATAGCAACTATTCGTTTCGCACCACAGATAAGCTCAAATCCTTACAAGGACTATCCGTTTCACACTACAGACAAGCCTAAATCCTAATAAGAACCCTTACTTCGCTACAAGGATTTCCTTGTACCATCTCAAGCTGTCCATATAAGCCTGACTAATATCTTCCATAGTAAGCTGTCTTGTCACCATAACTCTGGACACCTCCTGGAACGAAGCAGCCTCATATTGTTCCACGAAATCCAAAATCTGTGCATACTCTCCGGTGTGTTCTATCAAAGCCTTTTTAATTGCCGGCGTAACAGTTATGATCTCCAGAGCTTCCTCCATAGGTTTGTCCATAATCACATCCAACAAGGAAAAAATGCCCATTAAAAACAACTCGTCTTTTTTCATAGCCAAGCCGAATAGACCGGCCAGATTTTCCATAAATTTCGCTCGAAGCAAGGACACTCTGGTAACCTCACTAGGGCTGTCAGAATACAATTCATTCACCACAGCTGTGTTAATCCATTTCTTCAGCTCCTTTTGTCCCAGCATAGCCGCTGCGTGACGAATGGAGGTGACAGTGGAATTTCTGGAAAAGCGATTCACAATCTTTAGCAGTGAAATGGTCAGTGCAGCATCCTGAGAAATAATATCTGCTGCCTTTGACAGCTCAAAGCCCTCCTCATTCACTGTGTTTAACAGCTCAATGTAATTATACTTTAATGGTGTTACCTCTCTACTACCCCGGGTAACTGCCACACGGTAGAAATTCCCCTCATAAAAGGCATATCCTTTGCCCTTTAATGATTCGAAATCTTCCTGTGTCTCCAGATTTCCTGCGCAAAGCCTGATATTGGGATACAGCTTTCCAAAATAAATGGTGGCTTTATCAATTGCCGTTTTCTTCTGATTTAAAAAGATATAATCCGTCATGCGAAACAGCTCATCATACTTCGCAAAGCTTTGTATGGGTATTTTGTGAAATGCGATTCCAAAGCCCTGCTTTTTCAATTCCTTGATTCGCTCCACATATCTCTCTTCGGGAGTAATCTTGTCATCAAACAAAAGTACAATCTTGCCGGCAAGACGCGGACATTCCGAGGCAAGGTCCGAAAAAACAGCAATGTGACTTACCGGAACAAACACAGGCTTCCCTGCAGTCAGGACATCCAACCCAATTTCAGAGATGAGCTCTAACCCGGGAATCCTTCCGGCCCCATCATTAGACCCGGTGCCAAGAAGCATGGGCTGTTGTAACATATTATTCTTTTGACAAAAAACGGAATAGGCTTCTACTGCCAGTTCTTCATCAAACAACGGAACAAGTGTAATTAACAATTCTATCCACCACCCTTCGAAAAACACAGCAGCCTATAGCTAGGACTGCTGTGTCCTACGCACATCAAAGTACACTGACTTAGCACGTCAAAGTGCTCTAACTTAGCACACTAAACTGTCTCATCCGGTCTTACTTAAAATAGGCTACACCGGACTCGAAGATCTTCAAATCCTGCTCTCCATAGATATTGATTGCCACGCTGGCACCTCTTCTCTCAGAATGTGCCATCTTACCAAGAATTCTGCCATCCGGGGAGGTGATACCCTCGATTGCCATATAAGAACCGTTGATATTGTACTCCTCATCCATGCTGACCTGACCATCAGGAGATGCATACATGGTAGCCACCTGTCCATTTGCAATCAATCTCTCAAGCCATTCCTTGTTGGCCACAAAACGACCTTCTCCGTGGGAAGCCGGATTACAATAGGTTTCTCCAAGAGTAGCTCCCTGTAACCAAGGGGACTTGTTGGACATCACCTTGGTGTAAACCATCTTGGAAATATGTCTGTTAATGGTGTTGAAGGTCAGGGTCGGAGAATCCTCCTTCTGACCGGTAATCTCGCCGTAAGGAACCAGGCCCAGCTTAATTAGTGCCTGGAAGCCATTACAGATACCCAGCGCCAGACCGTCTCTCTCCTGTAAGAGCTTGGTAACTGCTTCCTTAAGCTTCTCATTCTGGAAGGCAGTTGCAAAGAATTTTGCACTTCCGTCAGGTTCATCACCGGCTGAGAAACCACCCGGGAACATAATAATCTGAGACTTGTCAATAGCCTGTGCAAAGGCATCTACAGACTCCCTGATTGCACTTGCAGAAAGATTCTTGAAGACTACTGTCTCCACCTGTGCTCCGGCTCTTTCAAACGCTTTTTTACTATCATACTCACAGTTTGTACCAGGCATTACAGGTATAAATACGGTAGGCTTTGCTACCTTATTCTTGCATACATAGATGCTTTCTGCCTGATAAGGCGTATTCTCCACTGCATCCTTTTCCTTGTAGGATCTGGTGGGGAATACCTTCTCCAGCTTAGAGGTCCACTGTACCAGAGCCTCCTCCATAGAGATTCTCACATCCCCTACAACGAAGGCCTCTTCCTCTATTACGGTACCCACAACAGTATATTCTATGCCCTTTTCATTCAGTGCTTCCAGTGCACTCTCCGGCATTTCTGCCAGGATATTGCCCAAGCCGTTTACAAACAGCTCTGTTGCCTCAACATTTGCATCAATCTGTACACCCAGCTTATTGCCGAAGGCCATCTTAGCCACTGCTGCCGCAATACCCTTGGCATCCAGTGCATAGGCCGATACAATCTCTCCCTCTTTGATTAATTCATGCAGGGCTGCATAGAGATTTGCCACAGCCTCATACATAGGAACAAAGAACTCATCCTTCTCAATTTCAAACAGAACCAGCTTATTTCCGGCTTTCTTAAGCTCCGGTGTGATAATGGTCTTGTCGTGTGCAATATCCACAGCGAAGGAAACCAGTGTGGGCGGTACATCGATATCATTGAAGGTACCGGACATACTGTCCTTACCGCCAATGGAAGGAAGTCCAAAGCCAATCTGTGCATCATAAGCACCTAACAAGGCTGTGAAAGGCTGGCTCCATCTGGAAGGCTCTCCTGTCATTCTGCGGAAATACTCCTGGAAGGTGAAACGAATCTTGGACGCATCACCACCGGAAGCCACAATCTTAGCCATAGATTCTACCACAGCATAAATGGCTCCGTGATAAGGGCTCCAGGAAGATAAATAAGGATCAAAGCCGTAGCTCATCATGGTCACCACATCTGTCTTGCCCTCCAGTACGGGAAGCTTTGCAACCATGGTCTGTGTCTCCGTCAGCTGTGTCTTACCACCATAAGGCATAAACACACTTCCGGCACCGATAGAGGCGTCAAACATCTCTACCAGGCCCTTCTGAGAGCACACATTCAGGTCATGTAATAAGGTAAGCCATGCTCCCTTCACATCGCCTTTCTCCAGCTTTTCTCCCACCTGAGGAATGGACCACTGCTCAAAATAATTCTCCTCCTTGGAAGGAATCTCCACCTTAACGGTAGCTTCCTGATGCGCTCCGTTGGTATCAAGGAAGGCTCTCTTTAAGTTGACGATGGTCTTGCCTCTCCAGTTCAGTACCAGTCTGGGCTCCTCTGTAACGGTTGCAACAGCAACGGCCTCCAGATTCTCCTCAGCCGCATACTGCAGGAAGGTGTCCACATCCTTCGGGTCAACAACCACTGCCATTCTCTCCTGGGACTCGGAAATAGCAAGCTCTGTGCCATCCAGACCGGCATATTTCTTAGGCACCTTGTCCAAATCAACTACCAGACCGTCTGCCAGCTCACCGATGGCAACGGAGACACCGCCGGCACCAAAGTCGTTACACTTCTTAATCAGACTGCTGACCTCAGACCGTCTAAACAATCTCTGAATCTTACGCTCTGTGGGTGCATTTCCCTTCTGTACCTCAGCACCACAGGTCTCAATGGAAGCCTCCGTGTGAATCTTGGAGGAACCGGTAGCTCCGCCGCAGCCGTCACGGCCGGTACGACCACCTAAAAGGATAATGATATCCCCAGGATCTGAGGTCTCACGAATGACATTCTTTCTAGGAGCGGCACCCATGACAGCACCTATCTCCATTCTCTTAGCCACATAATTGGGATGATAGATTTCCTTTACAAAGCCTGTGGCAAGGCCAATCTGATTGCCGTAGGAGGAGTAACCGCTGGCTGCACCGCGAACCAGCTTCTTCTGGGAAAGCTTACCCTTTAAAGTCTCGGATACCGGCACGGTAGGGTCAGCAGCTCCGGTGACACGCATAGCCTGATATACATAACCACGACCGGACAAGGGATCTCTGATTGCTCCGCCCAGACAGGTTGCAGCTCCGCCAAAGGGCTCTATCTCTGTGGGATGATTGTGTGTCTCGTTTTTAAAGAATACCAACCACTCCTCAGTTTCCTTATAATCTCCATAATCCATTTCCACAGGGACAACAACTGAGCAGGCATTGATTTCATCAGATTCCTCCATATCCTCCAGCTTGCCGTCCTTCTTTAGCTTGCGCATTGCCATGAGAGCCAAATCCATCAGGCAGACAAACTTGTCCTTTCTTCCTGCAAAAATTTCCTCTCTGGTGTCCAAATAGCTTTGATAGGTAGTCTCAATAGGGGTTCTGTAGTAGCCCTCCTCAAACTCCACATCCGTAAGCTCCGTGGAGAAGGTAGTGTGACGACAGTGGTCGGACCAGTAGGTATCCAGTACGCGAATTTCCGTCATGGAAGGGTCTCTCTTCTCATCTCCTCCAAAATAGTTCTGGATATGCTTGAAATCCTTAAAGGTCATTGCAAGGCCCAGGGAATCGTAGAGTTTCTTAAGCTGGCTCTCGTTCATCTCTATAAAGCCGTCAAAAATCGCAACATCAGCCGGTTCCTCATAGACACTGACCAAAGTATCCGGTTTCTCAAGACCTGTCTCACGGGAATCTACAGGATTGATACAATAGCTCTTTATTTTCTCAAATTCCTCATCTGTCACCTGACCGATAATCATATAGGTTACGGCAGTACGAATAATGGGATTTTCATTTTCATCTAAAAACTGTACACACTGTACCGCAGAATCTGCTCTCTGATCAAACTGTCCGGGCAGAAATTCCACGCTAAACACTCTTGCTCCCTCCACAACAGGAAGTACCTCTCTATATAAATCGTCTACAGGTGGCTCGGAAAACACTGTCATACAAGCCCTCTCGAAGACCTTATCTGAGATATGCTCCACATCGTAGCGGATAAATTCTCTGACAGCCTCTACCTGAATTCCCAGGTAATTGTTCAACTCCTCGTGAAGCTCATGCGCCTTTACGGCAAAAGCCTCCTTCTTTTCTACGTAAATACGTCTTACGTCACCCATGTTACCATCCATGCCTTTCTTTGTTCTTATTTGTATTTCCTATTACTTTCAGCTTGCCGGTACCTTGTACCTTGCAAGTCTTAGCTTTCTACAACGAAGTGCTTCAGGAAAAACTCCCTGAAGCATCCTTGTTTCATATCAATCTACACCGATTCCTTTGAGCACAAAAAGAATCTCTCTATCTACATCCTCGGAGCGAATCCCATAGGTCTGAGAGCGGATTTTCATGCCTTCCAAAACATACATAAAGTTCCTGGCCGTCCCCTTACAGTCCTCACAGACGAACTCCCCGCTTTCCACTCCGGTTTCAATCAATTTCTCAATAATTCGTACTGCAGCGTCAAACTGCTTCTTGAGTACATTTTCCTTATTTTGATTCTCTTCATCAAAATAAAACTCATAGATAGCCTTGGTCAACGTGTTCCTTTTTCTGAGAATCTCTTTCTTTTGTTCTCGTAAAAAGAGCAAAAGGATATCCGCAGCGGTAGCATCTTCGCTGATGCTCTTCCCAAACACATCGTCCGCCTCCTCGCTTTCCCTCTTTAAGACCTCTCTAAAAATCTGTTCCGTGCTTTCAAAATATAGGTACAAACCGCCACGGCTGATATCACAAGCTTCGACGATATCCTTCATTGTTACACGCTTAAACCCTTTTTCAGCAAACACCTTCCTGGCAGTTTCCAAAATATATTGCTTTTTTTGTATCGACTTTTCTCCCATGTCTGTTCGAGCCTTTCTACATTTCGGAGTTTTGTTATACCTCGAAGGGCTTGTCATAAAACTCAATAATTTCTTTCATTCTGCGTAAAACCAAATAGAATATGTCAGAACGAACCGCCTCATTCCATAAGGTACCCTTTGTTCTTCCACCCAACACATAGTAGGACAAAATCCCCATCAGTATATCCCAGGTCTTCCAGTCGCACTGCTTAATCAGCTTTGCCTCATCCTCGTGAGAGGAAATATGATGTCTGGTATAAATGTAGCGGTAATTCTTGTTCATCAATGGACTTTTGGCAGCTTCTCTGACAAAACTCATAACAGTAGAATTGTAAACCGGAAAGGACAAGGTCTGCCCTGCCATCTCATCTGAATCATACATGGAACTCACGCCCCGCCCCTGATTGCTTTCAAACCAGGGAAGATATTTTAATAGAGGCAGCGATTTTTCCTTGTAATCTGCTATCACCTTTTGTCTGTACTCTACACTCTGTTCCACGATAAACCCCCATCTTACGGACATTATACATTAAAAAATGACACATATGTATTTTTATATTATCACATTTTGCCCAAAAGTACAGTAAAACTTTACTTAACGGCACCTGCGAATGGTAAAAAAATCCAAATCTACTATCCTATACTGCGTTTTTCATAAAATGCTATCTCTTTTTCCAGGACCTCTGATGGCTTTTTGCCGGCATTGGAAATCTTTGTCCGAACATTATGAAGCATATGCAGCTGTTGTTTGTTCTTAATCTCCTGACGTTGAATCAGTTCTGCAAACTGCGGATTATTCACCAGCGTTCTTGTAATATCCTTTGAAAAAGGACAATAGAGAAACAGGATTCTGCGAGCCAGCTTATTCAGTCGCATGGAACCTTTTCCTTCATATAAAATCCAGGTCATATAATCCCTGATGAACATCTCTTTAAAGCTGTTCTTGCACCGTTGCAGGCTGGTTCTCACCTTCTCCTTCGCCTCACTGGAGAGTTCATGATTCTTTCTGTAAAACTGAATGTAATCAAAGTATTCACTAGTCAGAGAAGGATCTGTGATATCATTCCACCTGCTGCCCTGTATTCTCTTACACATTTCCCAACGAAATTCTGCTGCCAGGTGAATAAAGGAAGTCAGAAAATCCTCCTGATGGAAAACAGAAATCACAAATCGAGCCGGTGTGGTTCGAACCTTCCCTTCAATCTCCTGCCACATTACCGCTCTGACTCCCACATTGGGTGTCAAAATAAGATCCGGCAAATACTCCAGATGTACAGGTATTTTGCCCATCAACGGATCCGTACCCAGGCTTTCCCTGTAAAAGACAGAATAGTCCACTTCCCGAACCATCTGAATGCTCTGCAGCACCTTCTCCTGATTCACCAGGCTGGATGCCAGACCCTTTAGGACATTGTCCTTATCAAAAAACGGAATATAGGTAGAGATTCGTCCATAGGTCATCTTGTTTACAGAAGGGAACAGATTTTTCAGTTCATATTCTACCTTTGCCTTCCTGTCATTTTTCAACTTATTTACTTCCGGCTGGGATAAGTTGTATTCCAGTTTCATTTTTTGAACCTGCTCTGCGTAATCCACTTCAAATTCATTTCTGCTGGGTTCCTTTTTCCCTTCGTAGATAGCCAGCAGCCACTGGTAAAAGGGATAGACTCCAGTGTCCTTCAGAGCCTCCACCTGTGGCAGAAGTTTAAGCAGCTCCATAGCAAGCTCCGGCCCTGCCAGCTCCTCATCCACATAACCAAAGTATAAGAACAGTTTCACAACCTCCGGCACTTTGTCGTAGCCCACTTCCAGCGAACGGAAGAACAAGCTGTGATACAGCACATAAAAGTCCTTCGTCAAACTGTGTCTGAGCTGGCTGCACTCCTCCTCAGTGGAATACTTATCCGGCAGATTCTTGTAAGTAGTGAGCAAATGTCTGAGTCTTGCACCATACTCCACATCTGCCTCTGCAAAATTGAGTATTATGGTAAGGGAATTAATCAGGGATTTATCCAGCGCCTGTCCCTGTTTTTTCTCGTTGTCCTGTTTTTGTGCTGCCGGCTCCACTCTGCCACTCTCCAATGCCGTGACGAGCTCCATAAACTCCTTCTGTCTCTCCTGCCAGTCCCCAGTACTAAAGTTGGGATTTTCCAGTTGTAAAAAGATACGGTTCATAAGCTGGAACAAGGTATCCGTATCCCCATCATCAGCGGGCAACTGTCGATACAAATTAGTAACACAGTTCACAAAATCCACCTTGTCCTGTCGCAGAAAAAAATCCCTTACTTTTTGAATATATCTGGCCTGTTCCTCCACACCGATATAGGTTCTTCTAAAGTCAAGGCTGCACTTTCTGAGCATTCCCATGGTCACGGAGCTGTCTGCCAGCAAAGGCTGATAGGCCGCACTGCTGTAAAATTTACACAGACCGGTATAAAAGCTGTTTAACCAGTAATCCGGCGCCTCATCACCTAAATAAGCCTCCAGATCATCATAGCTGGGGGGCAGCATAGAGGATACTCGATGCTTTCTGCAGATTTCCTGATACAAAGCTGCATCCTCTCTGGCAGAGTTATATAGGTCATTACAGGTAATACCGTTTAAGGAAGATTCATTCATCATGACCGCAATCTGCTTGAAGGCTGAAATCAGGCTCAGTCTTGCCACATCCGGATGGCCCCTAAAAATCTCCTCCAAGGCTTCCATAGAATGAACGGGGTATACTGCCAGCTCGGCATCCTCCTGAACATAGTATTCCAGAAAATGAATTTCAGAGCAAATCTCGTTGATGCCTATCACATCCCCGGCATTTAACAGAAACCGTCCTCCGGGATACCTGACCTGAACCTTCCCCTTCACGATTAGTTGGATGGATGTCATTGGATTTCCATAGACATATAGAGTTTTTCCTTTTGCAATTGGAATATTGGCCATATTGAATCCCCCTGATGATTGGCAGAAACTACCCGGATATTTACATAAGGTACTATTGATACCTACGGATTGCTACGCAGGACCTGCTCTCGCAATCCTACCCAAATATTCGCATATCGTGGGACTTGCGTCCCACTTTTATGCTCATACTTGGGCGGGTCCCAAACTCCAGGCTCCACCTTTGAGCAAACTCAGGTGGAGCCTGGAGTTTTTGACCCTGGTATCATGTAGTATACTACAGGGTTTGGGATTTGAAAAGAACCTCAAATCTTAGAATTGACATTTGAAATAAAAGGACTATAATTTCTGTGGTTTTAAATTAAAAAGCAAAGGAGAACGCTATGTTTTTACTTTTTTTCCTGCTATGGATTATATTCGCAGCAAACATTACACCGGAAATCTGCATCTTTGGTTTCCTCATTGCTGCTGCCTTATTCTTCTTTCTATGCAAATGTATGGATTACAGTATCAAAAAAGAAGTTTCCTTATATAAAAGACTTGGGCTCTTCCTTCGGTATCTGTCGCTCTTAATTGGCGAAATCATTAAAGCTAACCTGACAACAATCAAACTGATTCTGTCTCAAAAGGAAGAGATTGAACCTGCTCTGGTCACCTTTGAGACAAGTCTTACCACTGCAGTAGGCAAAACCCTTCTGGCAGATGCCATTACCTTGACTCCGGGAACCATCACAGTCTCCGTAGACGAAGCTACCTTTCAGGTACACTGTCTGGATAAGGATTTAGCTCAGGGACTTACAGACAGTGCGTTTGAGAAACTGGCCAAGAAGCTGGAAGATAAGGAGGAAGAATAAATGCATACCAATCAACCTTTTTTACAGCAGGCCTGCCATATTGTGTTTCTCATTGCCCTCATCTTTTTAGCGGTCTGCTTGCTATTATGCCTTCTTCGTGCCATCAAGGGTCCCAGAGTGGCTGACCGAATTGTGGCCGCCAATATGATGGGCACTATGGTTATGGTCATCATCGGTATCCTGTCCTTGTTCTTGGGCGAAGGCTATTTAATGGACATCTGTATTATCTATGCACTGATTAGTTTCTTAGCTGTTATCGTGCTTACCAAGGTATATACCGGAGTCTACCTGGAAGCCAAAGAGCAGGCGCAGGCTTCTCAAAAAGAGGCAGCGGATTCCGGAAATCAGCCAAACTGCCAACAGGAGGACGTAAAATGAATGTAGTAGAATGGATTCAATTTCTTGCAGGCTGTGCCTTTTTGTTTTTGGGACTCTTTTTATTTCTGGTAGAGATGATTGGTGTGTTTCGCTTTCACTATGTTCTAAACCGTATGCACGCTGCCGCAATTGGTGATACTCTCGGTATCGGCAGTTGCTTTTTAGGATTGATTATCTTAAGTGGTTTCAACTTCACCTCGCTGAAGCTGGCACTGGTTATCGCTTTCCTATGGATTGCCTCTCCTACCTCCTCCCATCTGATTGCCAGATTGGAGGTAACAACGAAGGAGGACGACGCGGAAGAATTTGAAGATCTTACCCTCTCAAAGGAAGGAGAATCCGAAAATGACCATATTTGAATACATTTTATTTTTCTTTTTGATTATTTGTGCCATTGCGGCAAGCTTTTCCAAAAAGCTTCTCAATACCATTCTGATATTTATGTCCTATAGCCTTGTCATGTCCATCATCTGGATTTTGATTGAATCTCCTGACCTGGCTATTACAGAAGCTGCCGTAGGCGCCGGCGTTACCACTGTCCTGTTTTTGATTACCTTGAAAAAAATCGAAGCCATAAGAGAGCCTCAAAAAGAGGAAACGCTGGCTGGTTCCGAAGAAAAGGAGGCGAAGCTTCATGAGTAGAAAAGTGCCTGAGGAAGACTATAAAAAGACTCTGTCTTATCGTTTTTCCCGCTGGCTAAGCGGAGAGAAAGATCCTTATCTGGGCGAGGTGGAGATGAAAAAGCTGCTGCCTTTTTCGGAGCCCCGGGAGCTTACTCTCTCTCATAGCAAGCAACAGCAGGAGGTTAGAGAGCAGGTCTACGATATCAAGGAAAATAAGGAAGTCAAGGGCTTTTCCATAGCCTACAGAATTGTGTCTGTTCTGGTTTTGCTGTTTCTTTTGGCTATGCTGTTATACAGTGTCTCCTACCTTCCCCCTTACGGGGAAGCCGCAAATCCGGTCAATAATGAAGTTTCCGAACGCTATATAGAAAAGGGATTGCAGGAAACCGGAGCCGTCAATATCGTTACCGGTATGATTTTGGATTACAGAGCCTTCGACACCTTAGGAGAATCTCATGTGCTGTTTATTGCTACCTGTACGGTACTCATCCTCCTTCGTCGGGAGAAACGACGTGACCACGAAGAGGAGCTCTCCGACCGCACCCACGAGCCGAAAAACGATGTGATTTTGCAGACCGCAGCCCGTGTTTTGGTACCCCTCATCATGATCTTTGGAATTTACATCATCCTGTTTGGTCACTTAGGGCCTGGCGGTGGATTCTCCGGCGGAGCCGTAATCGGTGCCGGGCTGATTCTCTACCTGAATGCCTTTGGCTTTGAAAAGACAGAGAAATTCTTTCATGCAAAAACCTATAAATGGATGAGCTTTGGTGCCCTGGCCTGCTACAGTGCCGCAAAGAGTTATTCCTTTTACACTGGCGCAAACCATATAGAAAGTGTCATACCCTTGGGTACACCCGGAGCCATTCTGAGCAGCGGCTTGATCTTACTTTTAAACATCTGTGTAGGGGTTGTGGTATCCGGCACCATGTATGCCTTCTACTGTATGTTCCGAAAGGGGGATTTCTAGGATGAATTGGTCTAATTTACTGCATAACTTCCCGGAAGTCGTATCCATGATTTTATTTGTTATCGGCTTCTCAAATCTTCTTTTACAGAAGAATCTGATTAAGAAAATTATAGGGCTGAATATTATGGATACC
>CAMAHO010000041.1 GCA_945834545.1 uncultured Lachnospiraceae bacterium
GGCAACAGAACCACGCAGGATTACAGCGTTACGGTAACAACTAATGCCTTTATACGAGTTATCAACAACAAACCGCTACTATTTGGAATCGTAGGTGGTGCTACTGGTGCTGTTGTGGTTCCTACTGCAGGAATAGCTTTATTTGGCAAGAAGAAATTGTTCTTTGTATTACTGAATAAGCTTAAGGGGGTATTTATAAGATGATTTGCTTAGCATGCGGAAGCTATAATGAAGACGGTGCAATGTATTGTAGAAATTGTGGCGCAGTATTACCTGATGGAAGTACAACGCAGTCTGGCTATCAGGGGTCGGGAGAGAATGGAGCCTCAGAACAGAGGCTCCCCGAAGGAACGACCGTTCTTTCCCCTGATATGTTACCATATGCAACAAATTACAATCAGAGTACTTCAAACCAAGGTACTCAAAACTATAATCAGAGCACTTCATACCAGGGTACTCAAAACTATAATCAGAGCACTTCATACCAGGGTGCCCAAAACGATAATCAGGTGAACTTCGGAAACCAAAACTTCGTCGGTGGTCCGGCATACAGGTGCGCCACCAACCGTGCCTGGTGGAAGATGTTACTGTTAGGTTTGATTACTTTTGGTATTTACGATATCTGCATTTGGTGTAAGATGTCCAGCGATATCAATATCGTTGCTTCTCGCTATGATGGCAGGAGAACCATGCATTACTTTGAAATGAGCTATCTTGCTCCCTTTACTTTAGGAATCTATATGTTTGTATGGTTCCATCAGTTCAGCAACAGACTTGGGGATGAACTGAGAAGGAGAGGGATTGGATATTATATCTCAGCGAAAGACTTCTGGTTATGGAGTATTTTGGGTAGCTTGATTTTGGTGGGTCCCTTCGTCTATCTGCACAAGGTATGTAAGGCTGTGAACCTGATAAATGAACATTACAATATAAATGGCTAAAGCAGAGCCGGGGTGGAAAAGCCCCGGCTCTGTTGTTGACAAATGCAGAATTCAAAACTAAAATTGCATATAGAGACAAAGTAATTATGCAATGTAAATCGAAAGACTATAGTGTGGAATAGCTTTATAATTTGCAGAAAGAGAGTGCGGAAAATGAAGGCAGTATTGGATTGGAAGGAATATCAGGACACAGCGATTCAGGCCATAGCGGAGGGTTGCGTTCTGCTGAAAAATGACAAGAAGGCATTGCCTCTTAGAAAAGGGGAAACCGTATCTGTTTTCGGTCGAATCCAGGACACCTATTACAAGAGTGGTACCGGTTCAGGAGGCATGGTAAATGTATCCAAGGTGTACGGTATCGTGGACGGCTTGAAGGAATCAGGGTATGTGGAAATCAATGAAGAGCTTCATAAAATTTACACGGATTGGGAAAAGGAGCATCCCTATGACGAGGGCTTAGGCTGGGGAAAAGAGAGATGGTCTCAGGATGAGATGCCACTTACCGACAAGATAGTATCTGATGCGGCGGCAGGCTCCCAGGTGGCCATTGTTATAATCGGTCGTACAGCCGGAGAGGACAGAGATGCAGGAGACACCCCCGGCTCCTATCGTTTGACCCCGGAGGAAGAGGACATGCTGGCAAAGGTTCGGAAGGGCTTTGAACGTATGGTAGTTCTGCTCAATGTAGGCAGCATCATGGATATGTCCTTTGTGGAGCGCTACAATCCGGACGCAGTGATGTATGTTTGGCAGGGTGGTATGCTGGGAGGACTGGGAACAGCCAAGGTTCTCTGCGGTGAGGTAAGTCCCTGCGGAAAGCTAACCGACACCATTGCCTACAGAATTGAAGATTATCCCTCCAATGCTAACTTTGGCAACGAGGAGAAGGATATCTATGCAGAGGATATCTTTGTGGGCTACCGCTATTTTGAGACCTTTGCAAAGGACAAGGTGCAGTATCCCTTTGGATATGGCCTTTCTTATACCTCCTTCCGGATAGCAGCAGAGGATTTGGAGAACAATATAGAGGAGAAAGAGTTTAGTATCGAGGTGACAATCACCAATACCGGTGAGGTGGCCGGAAAAGAAAGTGCACTGGTCTTTGTGGAAGCACCCAACGGAAAGCTTGGAAAGGCAGCCCGAGTGCTGGGGGGATTTGACAAGACGCAGGTGCTTGAACCAGGGGAAGCAGAAAGCTTCTTTGTCCATGTTCCCTACGACGCTTTCGCCTCCTATGACGACAGTGGAGTTACCGGTCATAAGTCGGCCTTTGTATTGGAAGCCGGGGAATACAAGGTCTATGTGGGGAGGGATGTTCGCAGTGCAGAGTTTGCAGGAAGCTTTACCCTGGAGGAGCTGTTGGTGCTTCGCCAATGTGAGGAAGCCCTGACACCTGTAGAGGCCTTTGACAGAATGCATGCAGGTGAAAAGGGAGAGCTCACCTATGAAGCGGTTCCTACCCGTACCTATGCCATGGGAGAGAGACAGAATAGCCGGATTCCCACGGAACTTGCAAAAACCAATGAGGGCATTCAATTAATTGATGTTTATCGAGGAAACGCTACTCTGGAGGAACTGGTAGGCTCTATGACGGATGAGGACTTAGCCAGCATCGTCCGCGGAGAGGGAATGGGTAGCAGTCTGGTTACACCCGGTACGGCCTCTGCCTTCGGCGGTGTGTCAAAGAGACTCAGGGAAACCTTTGGAATCCCTGCGGTGTGCTGTGATGACGGCCCTTCCGGTATGCGTCTGGACTGTGGCATTAAGGCCTTCTCTCTGCCCAACGGAATTATGTTGGCATGTAGCTTTAACCGTGACCTAGTGCGCAAGCTGTATTCCTTTACCGGCTTGGAGATGGTGAACAATCATGTAGAAAATCTGTTAGGACCGGGAATGAATATCCATCGTCATCCCTTAAACGGCAGAAACTTTGAATATTTCAGTGAAGACCCGTTTGTGACAGGCGTGTCAGCAATAGCCATGCTGGAAGGCCTTCACACAGCCGGCGTGACCGGAACGGTGAAGCATTTCTGTGCCAATAATCAGGAGTACAAGAGACATTTCATCGATTCTGTAGTCTCGGAAAGAGCGCTTCGTGAGATTTATCTGAAGGGCTATGAGATGGCCACCAGAGCAGGAGCAGCGGATTCCGTTATGACTACCTATGGCTCGGTAAACGGTTTGTACACAGCCGGCAATTACGACCTGAATACCACCATCCTCCGAAAGGATTGGGGCTTTGAGGGAATTGTGATGACAGACTGGTGGGCCATGATCAGCGAGATGGATGAGGACCGTGTGGCCACCAGAAACAAGACAAACCACGCAGCCATGGTGCGGGCTCAGAATGATTTGTATATGGTCTGCTCCAGCGGTGAGGAGAATGCAGATGGGGATAACACCCTGGAGGCTCTGCAGGATGGACGGCTGCACAGAAGCGAATTGCAAAAATGCGCCATGAATATCTGCAAGCATGTGATGAAGACCCAGGCCTTTAAGCGGTTTATCGGAGAGCCTTTGGAAGTAGAGGTGGTAGGTCGTCCGGAAGAAGACTGTGATATGGACTTAAGTAATGTAGAAACGGTGCTGCTGGACGGAGACAAGGTCATCGACCTGACCTATCAGGAATGTAAGGCAAACACCAACTATATCCTGGCCTTTGATGTGCAAAAGACCGGCCGCTATAAGATTACCCTGGTGGCCAGCTCTCCCTTGGATTCCCTGGCACAGCTGCCTGTCACCATGTTCTACAT
The DNA here is from genome assembly GCA_945834545.1 of uncultured Lachnospiraceae bacterium. GTDB lineage: Bacteria > Bacillota > Clostridia > Lachnospirales > Lachnospiraceae > Acetatifactor. Next base: position 3,695 of record CAMAHO010000041.1, read on the forward strand.
CGGTGCCCCCTTCTTAAGCTATACCTTCCATGGCACGAACGGTGGAACTGACGAGATCAGCAGAGAGTTTACCTTTAACCACCGATTCAGCGTGACTCGCTTCTTTGTAGGCTGTAATGGTTTGGAGTTAAAGGAAGCAAGGTTTGAATATCTGGGAGAGGACAACAAGGAGAACTTTTCTGTATAGACGGAGAGGACAACAAGGAAAACTTTGCTGTATAGAGTAAGAAGAGTACAAGAAGCTTTACTGTATAGGTGAGGAAGGACAACAAGAAAACCTTTGCAATGTAGATGAGGAGGAGATATGCCCTCGTATGTAGCCATTGATTTGAAATCCTTTTATGCATCTGTGGAATGTATGGAGCGAAGACTGGACCCCCTGGATACCAATCTGGTGGTGGCAGATGAGAGTCGGACGGAGAAGACCATTTGTCTGGCCGTCTCGCCCTCCCTGAAGGCCTACGGAATCCCGGGAAGGCCCCGCCTTTTTGAGGTGGTTCAGAGGGTAAAGGAGGTCAATAAGGAGCGCGCCGCAAGGGCAGCCAAGCTCTCGCCCAAGGAGGCCTCCACAGGCTCCTCCTATTCCGCAAGGGAGCTTCAGGAGGACCCCTCCCTGCAGTTGGATTATATCGCAGCTCCTCCCAGAATGGCCCTATATATGGAGTACAGCTCCAGAATCTATCAGGTGTATCTAAAATATATTGCACCGGAGGATATTCAGGTATATTCCATCGATGAAGTATTTATCGATGTGACGCATTATCTCAAAACCTATCAGATGACGGCCCGGGAATTGGCGGAGCAGATGGTTTGGGATGTATGGCAGAGCACCGGAATCACCGCCACGGCGGGGATTGGTACCAATCTGTATCTGTGTAAAATAGCCATGGACATTGTGGCCAAGCACGCCGAGCCTAACTCCCACGGGGTGCGGGTGGCCCAGTTGGATGAGATGAGCTATCGGAGGTTATTGTGGGATCATAAGCCCCTTACCGATTTTTGGCGTATAGGCAAAGGCTATGAGAAAAAGCTGGCCCAGAATGGCCTGTTCACTATGGGAGACATTGCCAGATGCTCACTGGGCGGGCCCAGGGATTTTTACAATGAGGACCTTTTATTCAAGCTGTTTGGGGTGAACGCGGAGCTTTTGATTGACCATGCCTGGGGCTACGAACCCGTCACCATGGAGCAGATTAAGGCCTATAAACCCAAATCCAACAGCCTAAGCTCAGGACAGGTGCTGCAGTGGCCCTATGATGTTGCAAAAACCAGAATTGTGGTACAGGAGATGACGGACCTTTTGGTGCTGGAGCTGGTGGAAAAAAAGTTATATACGGACCAGATGGTATTAACCATTGGCTATGATATTGAAAATCTCACAAACCCCGAGATTGCAAAGAACTACCATGGGGAGACTACCATAGACCGCTATGGAAGGTCTGTGCCAAAGCATGCTCACGGCACGGCCAATCTGCCCCATTACACCTCTTCTACCAAGGAAATTATGGCTGCTGTCTGCGACTTGTTTGATCGAATCGTGGACCCGGCGCTGTTGGTGCGCCGCATCAATGTCACCGCCTGCAGATTGGCCGATGAGAAGACCGCCAGGGAAAGGCGGGAGACCTATCAGATGGATCTGTTCTCTGACTTTGGACTGCAGGAGGACAAGTGGGAAGAGCCCTCAGAGAGGAAAGCCCAGCAACTATCCCAGAGTAAGAACCAGGAGCTGCCTGGGAGCAAGAACTTGGAACTGTCTGAGAGGAAGAATCAGGAGGTTCTGGAGGAGAAAGAGAGAAGACTTCAGGAGGCCATGCTGTCGGTAAAGAAAAAGTATGGAAAAAATGCCATCCTGAAGGGTATGAATTTCCAGGAGGGCGCCACAGCCAGAGAACGGAACAAGCAGATTGGAGGACACAAAGCATAAGTGGCAGTTCGTTTGTTGGACAGAGTTCATGGAAAGGGAGATGTGGATATGGGAAGAGTAACGGAATCCCACAAGTATGATGATATCATCCATCTGGAAAGGCCCAGGTCCAGTCACCAGCCTATGGAGACAGCTATGCGGGCAGCACAGTTTGCCCCCTTTGCAGCCCTGTCAGGACACGAGGAAGTGATTGAGGAGACGGCACAACGGGTGAGAACTATGACAGAGGCCGAAATCACGGCGCAAGCTGTGGAGGATATCTAGAAAATAACAGGAAGGGACAAGGACAGGGGATATCCCCTGGGCCTTGCCCCTTTTTGTTAGGCTCTGGTTAGGAGAGAAAAGGAGTTCTCCAGATTCAGACGGCCGTACCCCCATTCTCTGCTGGGGTAGGGTAGATTTTGTGAACGGATAGCCCCTAAAAGGAGAAAGCTCTTGATTTGCGCGCTGGTGAAGGAGGGAAAGCGTCTCTCTGCCACCGCCCACTGATATAGGAGAGCAACCGCCCCGGCACAGAGAGCCGCAGAGATTCCGCTGCCTGTAATAGGGCCTCGTATGGAGGAGACATTGACTCCCGGTGCCGCCAGGTCCGGTTTGATCTGCCCTGAGACAGAAAACCCCCTGCCGGAGTTCGGGGAAAGGGCTCCGCCTACAGGATGATAGAAAGCGCTGGTTAAGGTTGAGCTTGCATACCCTGGTCCCAGTATGGTTACAAAGGGCTCCGGCTTGAGGAAATAAATGGGCGTGGACAGGAAGTCGCTCTGGGGAAGCCACATGTCAAATTGTCCTGTTTGGGGCTCTATGATCCCCTCCATTTGAAAGGACCAGATTCCCACGGCAGGCGTTAGGAACCTCAGACGCACCAATTGTACCCCGGAGCCCTGCTCTAAGGGGGTGGAGCGTATCTGGACCTGGGTATCTTCAAATACAAAGCCGTAGGTAACGGTGCTTTGCTCCAGCAGGCGGACAAAGGGCAAACGCTCGCCACCGGGACTGATTAAGGAGAAGGTTACCAAATCCGGCAGTCTCCCCCAAAGTTCCATATAAAAGCCTTTGGTGGAATTGGTCACATTGATTTCCACCAGTCGCTCCTCCCGGATATCCCCGGCATAATGATGGCCTTCATTGCCCTCATTTCCAACGGCTGTGACTACAAAGCACCCCGGAAAGCCGGAAATCTGGTTGAGATATGCAGACAGGTTGTCATTCCCCCTGTGGTCTCCCAGCCCATTGCCTAACCCCAGGCAGAGGACAATAGGCTTTTGCTCTCTTTGAGCCACATCCAAACAATATCGGATGGCAAGCATAATATCATTTTCCTGGTAGGCAAGGGCTGTATCCGGCAGGAGATAGTAGTCTCTCAGATAGGCTTTTGCAGGTTTTAGCTTGACGACCACCAGCTCTGCTTCATAGGCCGCCCCTGTAAAGTAGGGCTCCTCCAGCCTACTGCCGGCAGCAGCGGAGGCCAGAGCCGTCCCATGGCCGGAGACATCGCGGGTAGGAACCAGGTCTTCCGGATGGTCAGAACCAAGAGCCTGATTGATCACATCTCGAGAATATTCTGTGCCATACAGAAGGCCTTCCGGAGGGGGACCGACTGCTTGTGTCTGGTCCCAGATAGAGACAATTCTTGTGGTGTTGTCCGGATTTTGAAACACCGGATTGGCGTAGTCAATGCCGGTATCGATAAACCCCATCAAGACGCCGAAACCGGAGAGCTTGAGAGCCCCCTGCTGCACATCTAATATCCCGGCTTCCTTTAAACTAATCGGTTGAAACACGCTGCCTCCCGGGTTTCCCTCCGTGTCTAAAATGCTGTAAAGCTTAGGCATTCCTCCATAGTCGAAAAACTGATTCTCCAGGTTCCCTGCATTTGCGGAATCCACATAGACCACTGAAAAGGAGGAATTGACAACAGAGGTGCAGAGAATCGGAGGTGTTTCATAGGTTTCTTCCTGAGGCAGTCTTAGAATATAGTCATATACATCATTGGCGTAAACAGCATCGGTACAAGCAGGCATACAAATTTTTCCAATCATGGATGTCTCTATGAGTATATGCGGCATCCCTTATCGGATATCCCATATCACTACTGGGTACCGCAGTTTGTTTGCAGACCTGTGTATATGCAATTCCGGCGAAGGTGCGTCTGCAAAGAAAGATACAAATTCGCAGCGGTGCTTCATATAATATGGGTAATTTTTATTGCATACCCTGGATATGTGTCGTATTATGAAGGAGTAGATATTGGAGAAACATCGAAAATCCGGAGGTAGGTAGATGAAGAAACACTTGCAGAAGATACTCATTGCTTTAGGGACTATGGTGATTACCTTTTTGCTTATCTTTTTTCAGGCCTTCTACGGCTTGGATAAGCTGGTAGCGGATGCCCTGTTTCAGACAGGACAGACACCCAATCCCAATATCCATATTATTGCAATAGACGAGAAAACCTTGGCTGCCTATGGTTCCTTTGCTACCTGGAGTCGTGAAAAGAGTGCAGAGCTTATGGCTTTTTTGAACCAGGACAAGGATCTGGCTCCCGCAGTAGTCACCTTCGATATTTTGTTTACGGAGGAGGGAGAGGAGGCTGTGGATGCAGCGATGATTCAGGCAGCAGCCCTAAACGACAACATCGTTATGGCTATGAATATGCGTTTTAAAGAGGTTCCCAAGAGAGACGAGAAGGGTCGGATCTATTACGATGCGTACAATATAGAAGGGATAGATTTGCCAATCCCCAGTCTTCGGGACCTTGTCACACCGGCCTATGCAAATACGATCACGGGTAAGGACGGCTATGTGAGACAAAGCATTCGGAGTCTTAACTATGAAGGAGAGACTTACAATAGCCTTGCCTATGAAACCTATGCCAGATACCAGGAGAGCATAGGAGCACCCAAATATGAGCCCAAGGTGGACGAGGATAGGCTGTTTAGCTTTCTGTATACCGGCAGACCGGAGTCCTTTGATGTGGTGTCTTTGGTGGATGTGCTGGAAGGAAAGTTTCCCCAGGCCTACTTTGCCAACAGTATGGTGCTGGTGGGCGCCTATGCCTTAGGAATGCAGGACTCCTACGCAACAGCCATTTCCCACGGGGAACAGATGAATGGGGTGGAAATCCACGCCAATATCATAAACGCTCTGTTGAATGAAACCACCCAGGTCAGTGCCGGCAGAGGGAAAATGGCGGTTCTGTCAGCCGTTATAGCATTTCTGGCCTGTCTGGCGTTTCATTATATGAAGGTGCTTCCGGCCGGCCTTACAGGGGCGGCGCTAATCATAGGTTATATCTTTGCTGTGAAATTTGTTTACGGAAAAGGCTACATCATGCCTTTGATTGTTTTACCCGCTATCCTGGTGATTGTTTACATCGAGGCTGTGGTAGAAGGGTACATAGAAGAAATCAGGAGACGACGGAAGATTGTGGGGGTATTTAAGCAGTACATGGCACCCCAGATTGTAGATGAGATCAGCAAGCAGAAGGATTTTTCCATCTCCCTGGGAGGCAGAAAGCGTCACATCGCAGCTCTTTTTGTAGATATCCGCGGATTTACGACCATGTCGGAGATTTTGGATCCGGAGCAGGTGGTGGAAATCCTGAATGAGTATCTGGCGCTGACCACTAAATCTATTTTTGATAACAACGGAACCCTGGATAAGTTTGTGGGCGACTGTACTATGGCAGTCTTTAATTCCCCCATTGATTTGGATGACTATGTGTTCCGAGCTGTCAATGCAGCTTGGGCTATGAAGGTGGGAAGTGAACCCTTATCCAAGAAGCTGGAGGAAAAATTCGGCAGAACCGTTCATTTTGGCATCGGCGTAAACTGCGGGGATGCCGTCGTAGGCAACATCGGCTGTGACTTCAGAATGGACTACACCGCTATCGGCGATACCGTCAACACCGCAGCCAGACTGGAAGCCAATGCAAAGGCAAGCCAGATTTTGATTAGTCAGCAGGTATATGATGTAGTCAAGGATAGGGTCAAGGTGACTCCTATCGGCGAAATTCCTTTAAAGGGAAAATCGGTAGGTGTCTTTGTATATCAGGTGGATGATGTCAATCCCAATGGCTATGGAGAACAGGTATAAATGTAGAACAAATGAGAGAGGGCCGCTATGAGACAATTATATTTGGTGCCAAACAGGTCGGAGCTAAAGCAGCTGGCTGAGCTTCGCAGAACCTACGGAGCGAAGTGGGAATACAATGATTTCTTCCTGCCCTCTGTGTTGGATGACCGGAAGGCACAGCTGGAGATTATCAATACCTATGCCAAGGAAATTGGGGATTTTGCAGGTGATACCATACACGGCGCCTTTCTGGATGTGACTCTGCACAGTACCGACAGATTAATACGGGAAGTCAGTGAACTGCGGGTCCGCCAGTCTATGGACATTGCAAAGGAAATGGGCGTTCGGGGAGTAGTTTTTCACACAGGCAGATTATACAATTTCCGGGATGAGACCTATCTGAATAATTGGCTTAACACGAACGAGAGCTTCTTTCGAAGGATGCTGGAGGAGTATCCCGATACCGAGATTTATATGGAAAATATGTTTGACGAGAGCTCTGACATGATGGCCAGGCTGGGGGAGCGAATGAAGGATGCTGACCGGTTTGGAATCTGCCTGGATTATGCTCACGCCAGAGTTTACGGTACAGAGGAAGCAACCTGGTTTTGTGAACTGGCGCCTTATGTAAAGCATATGCATATCAATGATAATGACGGAAGAAATGACTTGCATCAGGCGGTTGGTGCCGGCATCTGTGGGTGGCAGCAGTTCAATCAGCTTATGGAGGAGTATGAAATACACAGTTCCATTCTGGTAGAGGTGAGTGGGTACGAGAAACAAAAATGCTCACTGGAGTTTATGGAGAAAAACCACGTGATTCCGTTTGATTAAGTGTCCTATGAGAGTTGGTATCCGTGGCGGGGACACAATTCCCATAGGAGTGTTGATAGAGTAAGGGGAGATGTATGAGCTTTGATTACAAGGATTTTGAAAAAATAATGAATATTGGGATTGAGCTTTCCACGGAGAGCGACTCCAATAAGCTGCTTGCGGGCATTTTGCAGAAGGGCATGGAAATCACAAACTGTGATGGAGCGACGCTGTATCTGTATCAGGAGGGGAAGCTGTGCTTTAAAATTATGAAGACCCTATCCCTCAATATCAGCAAGGGAGAAGATGGTGCGCCCATTGATATGCCTCCCGTTCCCTTCAAAGAGGGAAATGTGTGTGCTTATACAGCCATACACAGGGAGGTCGTCAATATAGCCGATGTGTATCACAGTGAGAGATTTGACTTTTCCGGCCCTAAGAATTACGATGCCATCACAGGGTACCGGACCCAGTCCATGTTGGTGATTCCGTTGGAAACCAATGATGGAACCCTGTTAGGTGTGTTACAAATGATAAATGCCAAGGATTCCCAGGGACAGATGGTGGCTTTTGAACAGGAATATGAGATGGTGATTCGCTCCCTTGGTTCTCTGACGGCCATTGCCCTTACCAATATTCGCCTTTTGGAAGAGATGAAGAGACAGCTCCATTCCTTTGTGGAAGCCATGGCCACAGCCATTGATGAAAGAACGCCCTACAACGGCAGCCACACCAGAAAGGTTGCAGAATACGCCTTGCTTTTGGCCGACAAGATCAATGAGAAAAATCTGGCCGGAGAAACCCAGGAGTATTTTGATGCGGACCGAAAGGAAAAGCTGGGCTTAGCTGCCCTGCTTCACGATATTGGGAAGATGATTATTCCACGCTCTGTCATGAATCGCGCCACTCGTCTGGATGGAGATATGAAGCAGCTGGAGGATAGGTTCGAGGTCATCAAGTGCTATTTGAGAATTGATTCCCTCACAGGTCGGATCTCCCAGGAGGAGTATTTGGAGAAAAGTCAGGAAATTGACGATAGTCTGGAGTGGATTCATAGAATTGATGATGTGGGATTTTTGCCGGAAGAGGATTATCTCAGGGTTCAAAAGCTGGCAGAACAGACCTATGAAAAGGAAAGCGGAGAAGTCATTCCCTACTTAACGGAACGGGAAAGAGAGTGTCTCAGCATTCGCAAGGGAACCTTGACAGCGGATATGAGAAGACTTATGGAGAATCATGTAGTCATGACCAGCAAGATTTTGAGTAAGGTATACTTTAATCCCAATTATATCGATGTTCCCAGATGGGCAGGAGAGCACCACGAGCTTTTGGATGGAACCGGCTATCCGTGTCATCTTTCCGGAGACCAGCTGGATTTGGAGACCAGGATTTTAACCGTAACGGATGTGTATGATGCCTTGACCTCCAGAGACCGCCCCTATAAGAAGCCCATGCCCAAGGAAAAAGCCATTGGCATTCTAAAGAGTATGGCTGAAGAAGGAAAAGTGGATGGCAGGTTAGTTGACTGGCTGAATGAAGCAGTGGTAGAATAAGGCACACGCAATCACGCATAGAAAGGATACAGTATGACAGAAAAGAAGAAAAAAACACTTATTATCGTTGGTATCTGTTTGGCAGTCGCTCTGGTGGTAGCTATCGTCCTGTTCTTACTCCTGGGAGGAGGGAAAGGGGAAGGCTATCGTATTATCAAGCTCTATCAGGTAAACGGGTCGGCTACCTTGGAGAGAGCCGGGGTAGGAGTGATGGATGCGACAGAGAACATCGTCATGCAGGATCAGGATATCCTGTCGGTTATGGATAAAAGTTCTGTTCGTCTGCAGCTAGACCAGGATAAATATGCTCTGGCAGAAGCCAACACCAGGCTGAGTATCGAAGCAACCGGTGATGAAAAGGCAAATAAGACCAATATCAACCTGGTTTCCGGTGCTGTCACCATTGAAATTCAGAATAAGCTGGGCAGTGAGTCTTCCTATCAGGTCACCACTCCCAACTCTGTCATGGCTGTCAGGGGTACGGTATTCCGTGTATTTGTCGGCACAGATGAAAACGGCAAACCAATAGCAAAACTGGATGTCTTTGAAGGTAAGGTTACAGTCAAGAGAGTCAATGTAAATGAAAAAGGGGAAACTGTTGTTTCAGAGGAAGAATATACTGCTGAAAAAGGTGGCCAGATTATAGTTTACTTTAGTGATGATGTGGAAGAGAACATCATTGAGGTGAATGAGGAGCCGGATTACAGTGATCTTGATTTGGAGACCTTAATGTACCTTTCGGAGATAGTAGAGGATAGAGACTTAATCTTCACAGAAGAAGAGATTCAGGCTATGATTTTGGAGCTTATGGCCAATGAGGAAGGTTCTGATGTAGAAAATACAGAGGAGAGCCAGGAAGAGAGTCAGGAAGAAAGCCAGGAAGAGAGCCAGGAAGAGAGCCAGGAGGAAAGCCAGGAAGAGAGTCAGGAGGAGCATCAGGAGGCATCAGCCCCTTCTGAGCAGACAAATGCATCCGTAGAGACAGCGGCATCTGTCGAGAACCCGTCTCAGGAGAGTACCAGCTCCAATAGCATGGAGGAATCCAGCAGTGTGGAGGAGTCCAGTAGTGCAGAGGAATCCAGTAGCGTGGAAGAGTCCAGCAGTGAAGAACCTTCCAGCTACACAGTTACCTTCCTGTACAATGGCAAGACCTTTGCAACCCAGATCGTGGACGCCGGTGGTACAGCTACCAAGCCTAAGATGCAGCCTGCAGCATCAGGAAGCTGGGATTTTGATTTCACCACCAAGATTACGGAGGACACTTCCGTAAACTGGAAATAAAAAACATATACTTTCGAAATCGCTTCGATGGGTATTCCGTCGGAGCGATTTTTTCAT
>CAMAHO010000042.1 GCA_945834545.1 uncultured Lachnospiraceae bacterium
AAGAGGCACCATACTGATAACCACGCAATGAATCCGGCTCTTGCAATGCCTTCCAAGCCATAGCACAAGGCATCCCACGCCGGCGGCAATGAGGCAACGATAGAGATACAGCCCTGCCAAATACCACCTTATGCTGATATAGAGCGGGAAATTCCGCAAAAGCTCCAGACTTTGAACCATTTCATGAGTATTTTCGAAGGGCAAAGTCTGATGGATTAATACAAATTGAATGAGATGAATGGGCAAGGAAATTGCAATGGAAAGCAGCACCACGCAAAGTACCTTATTTCCCATCACCCGTCGTCTGCCGTAGGGAAGAGAATGCAGCAAAATGCCGGTTCCTGCAGCCTTCTCATAGGTGACAGCCCCTGAAAACACAAGGATGATGCACAACAGACAATACAGCAGGTTCCTCTGATAGGTTTTTACATCCTTCTTGAGGAGCATATTGTAACTGAACGGCTCTATGACCGAGATGGCCACACCGGTTTCCTGCACAAATCTCTGGCCTGATTCCATATTGGCTATCACCGCCCGTAAGCCGGGAAGCTTTAACTCCAGCTCCCGAATCCTTCGCTGCGCAGCTGCCACTGCCTGATTTCCCTGTTCTGTAGCTCCACCGGCCTCCAGCTTCTCTAGGTTCCTTTGGGAATTATTGAGATATCGAGTCATTTTCTGTTCTTCTTTTTGTGCAGCCTTTAGCTTTTCTGCCGAAAGCTCCCCTCCGTACTGTTCGTAGTAATACCTCTCTGCCAGGCTGCTGAAATCAGCATATTTGGTCTGGGTAGAAGAAGAGATGGCCAAGTACAGGATCGCTGCCACGATAAGAAAGCCCCACTGGGATACCATAATCTTGTAGGCCTCCCAGAAAAAGACCGGGAAAGCCGGCTTATGCAGCTGCATAAACCTGGTAATGTGATCCCACAGCTGCCTGAGCCACTGGATTCCTTCCGGCGCCTTTTTCGCTTGCCCGTAGAGTGTCAATACTCCAAAGCTGAGTATCATACAGAGTAGGAAATAGCCCTGCACCTCCAGCACATTCGCCGGGGTTCCAAACAGATTCAGATTTAGGTAGTAGGAAAACCCATCCTCCCCCTGAAGAGTTCCGTAAAGATTTAAGTATTTCAGTGCATTTGTGGTGGCAGTCGGTAGGATAACCTGATACGCCAAGGCCTCACCCAAAAGTACCAGACCAGCTAACACCACTGCTGCCATGCTTCGAATCAGAGAGATAGCCGCCAGCAAGCCCAGAGCGATAGCAACCACGGCCAGGTACTTAACCAGAGTAAAACAGATAAAATACTGCCTAATCGTCAGCTCCCAGGTGCACTTCATAAACTCCGGAACGGACTGAAGAGCCCGCCCATACTCTGCTCCCGGGTAGTTTAAGCTAAGCACCATTACATTGCTGCCGTACAATAAAACCGCTCCAGCTAACAAGCCCAGGCACAGAATGCAGATACGCCAAAACCCAAGCACTGCCCGGCCCTTCTTTGTAGAATAGACGAGCAGGGACAGTCCCTTTCGATACTCTCCCGTAAACAAGAGCACCAGATAGATTCCATAGCCAAGCAGCAACAAATTGGTAAGCTCCAGATGTCCAAAGAGCACCACGCCCCGGTTTTCTCCTGCTTCCACCTGTACCTGACGCATTCTCTCAAAATCCTCTGCCGTCTTCTCCAGATTCCGGTACCCATAGCTTTCCTTGTTGCCAAGCATACTAAGGGTTTTCATGCGCTCCGCATTTTCCAAAGTCTGCTCTACATAAACCGGATATTCCAAAAGGTAGCTCTCCAGCTCCTCCCCCTGCTTGGTAATCGCCTGTGTATCATTACATTGCACGATGCAAAAGACCATGTTTGTCATCACCAGAAGAAATAAAACCAGAAGATTACGAACATTCCACAGGCAACGCCTAAATTCACACATACTCTACTCCATTCTGCCATCCAAGGCCGGTTCCAACAGGAACCGATTCTTTCCATCCCATGTCGGATTTGTGTCCCTGCCACGGATTCGCATCACTTCTCCAAATAATACAGATAGGCATCCTCCAGGGAGATACCGCCGGTAACCGGCGTAAAACAATCCGGCAGTCTCTCCCCTACCACACGCAGCCTGAAACCTTCTGCCGTTTGCAGAAGCTTCCCGTTAAGGTACTGCTTTTTCAGTTCCATCATTTCCTCGTAGGTTCCCCTGGCCTCTCCCACATGCCCCTCCAAATGCCGTATCATATTCTGGGGTGAATCAAAGGAAACCAGTTTTCCCTTGTTCAGCAGCATGACCTTTTTGGAGATGCCCTCGATGTCATCCACCACATGAGTGGCCAGTATCACCACCCTTTGTCTGGAAATCTCCGTAATGTAGTTATGTAAATGAATTCTCTCCTCCGGGTCCAGTCCCACCGTGGGCTCATCTAAAATCAGGATTTCCGGATTCCCCAGCATAGCACAGGCAATCAGTACTCTCTGCTTCATACCGCCGGAGTAGGTGCCAATCTTTTTGTGTGCCACCTGTCCCAAATTTACCAGTTCCAGAAACTCCAGCGTCTGTCGCTTACATTCCTTCCCCTTTACTCCCTTCAGAGCTCCGATATAGTGCAGAAATTCCAGGGCTGTGAAATCCTCATACATTCCCCTTACCTGAGGGGTGTACCCCACTTTCATGCGGTACTCTTTACCCAGTCCCTTGATTTCCTTCCCACGATAAAGGATTTGGCCTTCCGTGCGCTCAATATTGTCCGTGAGCAGATTTAAAAAGGTGGTTTTTCCTGCCCCGTTTGCCCCCAGCAGGCCATACACTCCATAGCCCAGCTCCACGTTCAAGTCCCACAAGGCTTTAAAGCTGCCATATTGCTTGCCCAAATTCCGAATCTGTAGTATACCTTCCTGTTGTTCTTCCATCATTCCTCCATAAAACGCATCAATAAGTCATAGGTAAGAGTGCCGTTTAAATAGTCCTCTAAAGACAGGCGAACCACACCTCTGTCGGATTGCAGATACATACTGTCATCCAAAATGTGCAGCATATAACTGTTATAGTCTGAATATCCGGTTTCCTCTGAGCCAAATAAATACTCCCGTATTTCGTCATTATGTATGGGGTTTACCAGAATCTCCCCCACCTGTTTCATATCCTGGTCCAGCTTAATAGCCCCCAGCACATAGTAGCTGCCGTCCTTGTTCCAATTCATATCAATATATTGCTGAAAGTGCATGGACATATCCAGAAACGCATACAGCTCACCCTTGTAATAGAAAAAGTCCCCCACACCAACATTGGTTTTATGGACTTCATTCAGAATATAGGTCCCGTCCTCCTGCCTTTGCCTGGTAGGCATTAAGAGTTTATCAAAGCTTTGCTTCTCCTGGGTCGCGAAATTGTAGGTGAAGATGTTCCCAAACTTATCCGAATACACAATCCGGTCTTCCTCTGTGACGCAGAATACACCCTTGTAAATCTCACTGGGAAGGTAGTCTGTCACCTCCCCGGTCTCAATATCATAGCGACAGATAAACAGCTTGTTTTTCCTGCTTTCTCCGGGTCTGTATTCGTTGTAATACACATAGTTTCCCGCACACATAAAGGCGTAATTGGGTAGACACTCATCAAAATGATATCCCTCCAGGGAATGGGTAAAGGTATATTCCGGGAAATTCGTTATGGTACCGTCCAAAAGGTTATAGGTGACCATTCCAAGAATCTCCTTTTCCTCTGTCATGCCGTCATAGCTTGCAAATACAATTCCTCTGTGAATAAAGAGATGTCCATTGCGATACGCATTCGCCTCCGGAGTCGCCAGCGTAGCAAGCTTTGTACGGCCGGAACCGTCCGGCTCCACACGCAGCAAAACCAGCTGCGTATTGTCTTCCTCATCCCAGGAATACGTAAGACAATACAGCTTCCCATCATATAAAATGACATCATTCAAAGAATCCGTACCGGTAGCAGTGCAAAACTCCTCCCCTTCATGCAGACATTCAGGCCTGCTGCAAAGAAATACACTTTGTTTACTGCTTTCATCATAATAATGAAGCTCAAACATTTTGTGCAATCCATTATAATAGAATCCGTTTTCGCCCTTTAAGATACGTTTGTCTCCGTAAGGAGAACTGTTATTATAATTCACCCCATCCACCGGATTGACCACATAGGCATTCTCCTTGGCGCCACAGCCTGTGAGCAGGGTACATAGCATAAGTCCTATTCCTATCCATGCTTTTTTTAATTTCATACAAAAGACCTCCCTTCTTTCCTTGATACTATCCTTTGGGATACAAAAAAACAACCACCTGGACATAAGCGGTTGTTTTTCTGACATAAGTGGTTATAGATGCCTCATTCCCCCACCCTGGACATGAGAAGTGCCTGAACCCGAAAGCATTGTTCCCCGGTTTCGATGCTCATCTGGCCCCCGTATCGCTCACAAACTCTCTGAATCCCTTTTAGTCCAAAGCCATGGGAGGTCTGATCTGCCTTTGAGGTAAGGAGTCCCTTCCCATCCTGTCGCAGCTCTCCCGTGTATGGATTCTCGCAGCACAGATAGAGCATTTCCCCCTTCTTATGCAGTTCAAAGTGAATCTGTCGTTTTGAAACGGGCAATTTGCGGACCGCCTCGATGCTGTTATCCAAGAGATTTCCAACCACACAGCATATAGCTACGGAGGAAAATTCCTCCTTTAAGCCGGCGTGAATCTGAATATCCATCTGAATCTCATCTGCCCGGGCCAGCTCGCTCTTTTGATACAAAAGCACATCCAGCGCCTCCATCCCGGTCCTGGTCAAAATATGGGTGTGGTCGATTTCCTCCTCAAGCTCGTCCATATATTGATTGGCACCTTCTATGTTTCCCCGTCGCATCAATTCCTGAATCGTCAGCAGGTGATTATGGAAATCATGCCAAAGCTGCCTGGTCTCATTGTATTTCTGATTGATTTCCTCATAATAATCATATTGCAGCTGCTCCATCATCCGGCTGCTGAAAGCCCCCACCAGTCGACGTACCCAAAGAGTCAAACCAAGGGAGATGACAAACATGAACACATAAAAAGTGTTTCTTCTGGAAATCACCACCCCAAAGAGGGATAGATTCTGATAGGTCTGCACAAAGCGTTCAAACTGGCAAATGGACCATACATTGATTTCCTTTAAAAAATACAGCGCACCCTCTTCCGCTGAGCCCTTGTACAAAAACAACTCCAGAGCTAGCACCAAGGCCGTGACACCCCCCAAAGCAACCCTTCCTCTGCCCTTTGTATGGCAAAAGGCAATGGTCAAAGCATAGATCCAGGCTCCCATAATACATTTCACAGCTATCCATTCCGCCACAAACACCCAAAGCCGCTTAGGTGTAGGGCAGCTGTAAAAGGAGGGAAGAGACTGCACCAGCAAATTCCAGTCATAAGCATACAGGAAACGGCTCATCAGATAGTAGGTCACTGCGTACAAAAGGACAATCCCCAGGCATAAAAGAACCAATCCCGGAAGCAAGGTCACCGGTTTCGCCTGGATATGCTTTTTTAGACGATTTCTGCGATACCCTGAGGCACACACTCCCAGGCAGATGGAAAAGAGTACCACAAAAAAATCTGACCTGGAGTCATTGAGCCACAGTTGTAAGGCATTGTCTAAGCTTACCGGGATATCCAATGCCTTAAGTCCATAGAAATCCTTGGCTGTCAAAGCCAAAGCCTCGTCATAACCCTCCTTATCAAAGATGGACACCTGCATCAAACGGTCTATTGTGTCGTCCATATCTTCCCGCATGGTATCGTAGCGAATTGCCGTTTGAAGAATCAATAATACAGCCAGGTAATCCTCCGCTTCGGCTAAAAAGGGAGAGCCCAAGGTATCCCCCTTCTTTCGCAAAAGCTGCTGGTTCCTCTCCCTTAAATAGGCCTCTGCTTCTGCCTTATCCTCCGGCAGAGAGTCCAAAATCTGCTGCCGTATTCTCAAAGATTGCTTGGATATGGTCTGCACCCTTCCCCTGTAATCCGTGCTCTCCAAGTACTCTGTGCTTATATTTTGAGAATAAAACATCAGGCTGTTTAGGAGAATCACTGCTGCAAAAAGAAGGATGGGAATCACGAAATACTCCTTCTGTCTCATTTACCTTCCTCCTATGTACTGCATCACAGCCTGTACCACAAGCTTTCTCTTTCGTCGACTCATTGGAACCCTGTTCCCATTCTCCAAAAGCACCTCATCATCCCCAATGCGACTGACATGCTCCAGATTCACAAACACAGCCTTGTACACCTCAAAGAAGAACTTCTCCGGAAGCTCCGCGCTGAACGCACCGATGGACAGGTCGCTTAGCAGGCTGTCCTTCTCTGTATGCACCAAAGTTTTCCTTCCGTCTGTTTCCAGATAGTAAATTTCCCTAAGATCCAGCACAGTTACCTGACCTCCGCCCTGGATGGTAATCCGCTTCGGGGAGGCATAGTCTCTTAAGAATCTCTGAATGGTTTTCTCCAGCCTGTCCTTGTAGTTTCTCTTGTACAAAAAAGCCAGAGCATTTACCTCGTAGCCCTCCAATACCCTATCCTCCATGCTGGATACAAAGACCACGGGCACCTTGCTGCCCCCCTGCTTACGGTATTCCTCCACCAGCTGCAGGCCATCCCTATCCCCCAGGCAGATATCCATAAACATCAAGTCCGGTGTCTGACTTTTTATTTCCTCCTCAAACTCTTCTCCGCTTTCACAGCAGCGAAATTCACAGGGTTGCTTTTCCTGATCAAAAAGGAATGCAATTTCTTTCTTTAGACCCTCCAGAAAAGCGGGCTCATCCTCGCAAATCAGTATCTTTCGCTTCATACCTTCTCCTATACAGCTCGTACACTACCTTCGCCTGTTCCTTGCTCAGTTCATTTTTCGAATACACTGCGCACTTTACAATTTCCATGTAAACCTCCCACTCCTCCGCGGATATTCCCGTGTAACGCTTCTTAAGCGCTGCAAGGAGCTGTGCATCCGTTGGATGAAAGGAAGGTAATTTCCCGGTGTAACGAAGGCCCTTGTAGAGTCTTTGATGAATCCTTCGAACAACTCTTCCATAGTAGCCTCTTTGGTATTCCAACTCTATCTGCCTTTGATAGCTGCGCACCCTTCGGATGACCAGAAAGACTCCCAGACATAGGACAGCTGTCCCCAATAAAAGCTTTCCAATGACCGCCATAATTCTGGTAAAGGTAGACTTACCTACGGCTCCCTGACCGGTACTCTGGGAGACCATTCCATCTCCATTGTCTGCGTTTTGGGTAGGTGTCTTTTCTCCGCCACCCCAGAAGTCAAAAATTCCCCCGGTATCCGGCTTCCGGGTTGCTTCCTCCTCATTTTCTTCGCTCACAGAGTTTTCCTGTTCTTCCCCGTCTTGTGTGGAAGCCTCCTCTTCGCCATCAGACTCTTCTACGTTACTCTCACTTTCCTCCGGCTCTGTAGGGAATGGGGTATTTTCCTGGGACGAATTGACCCCATTAGAATCTGTTCCGCTCCATACCTCTGTACTTACAGAGCCTGTGCCAGCCTGATAGCCCGGGGTCATTTCCACGGGAATCCAACCTACCTTCTCCAGGTAAATCTCCACCCAGGCATGGGCATTGCTGTCCGGAACACTGGCCTCATACCCTTCCTCTGCCGCACTCCAATCCCCCGGCTTCACAATATACCCGGAGCAATACCTGGCCGGAACACCCATTTTGCGCAAAAGCAATGTACCAGCTGCCGCAAAATGAATACAATAGCCCTTTTTACTCACGGTAAGGAAATACTCAACCGCATCCCCGCTAGCCTCAGAAAGCTTCTGGGAATACTGATACCCGGAAAGGTAACCTCTGACCATTTCTGCCGCCTGCCTTCTGCCGGCATTGATTTCTGCGTCGCGAGTCCCCCCTGACGCAAAGCCAAATGGCAGAATCAGCTTGTTCAGTCCGGCCAAATCCTCCGTAATCTCCAGATACTGCTGTTTGACAAAATTGGAATAAAAATCCCACAATTCCTCCTCTTGTTCCGATGCTGCCTTACCCTGCAGTAGGGAAGAAGGGGTAGCCACAAGGTAGTCCACTGAGGTGTTCCCGGAAAGGACACCCTTTCTTAACAGCACATCCCCCCAAAGACTTCCCTTAAACTCCTTCGTTACTCTGGTAAAATAGGGGGCATACAGGCTCCTTCCACCTAGCGAGGCTTGCCTGATTTCCAGGTGGGAGGCAGAGGCAGTCGACCACAGCTGTGTGACTAAGGGCTCCTCTCCTGATTCATCCGTACTATCTCCTGCCACCTTGGCATAGACAGCTCCTGCCAGAAGCCGCTGCAGTTCCTTTCTGTCTATCCCAGCCTTTTTGCAGGCACTTTCAAAGCTTTCCTTCTCCTGTATCCAGCTTCCGTTCTCGTATCTGCCTCCCTGGTAATCCTTTAGGTACAGATTCTCCTCCGGCTTTCTCTCAGACAGGAGAGACAATACCTCCTTTCCGGTATAAACAGGCTCCTTGTTGTTGATATTTTTTCTTCCCGTGAAACCTGACAAGTCGCCGCCGGAGAGCTTGCTTTTTACTCCAAGCTCCAGATTCCGTTGAAACTCCTTGACCTGCGGACTGTAGCTTAACAAATTCTGAGAAGCGGACTGACCAAGCACCGTCACCAGAAGGAAGCAAAACAGCAATAGCCCTAAGGGAAGGAGGCCCTGTAGGATTGCCAGGGCCGGCTTTCTTTTGTCGCGATTGTGTCGATAATAGGGTTTCCATAATACAGCCTTTTCCTCCCCCAAAAGAGAGAAAAAATAAAGGCACAGACAAAAAAGTGACATCCCCTTCCACTGTGGAGATAAGCCCACCGTCAGATAAACACCGCATAGTAGTAGGGGCAGGGCAAGCCAGACCTTCCTCCTATTTAGGATGTAGCTTATATTAAAGAAAAGGAAAATCACCAGGACAAGAGCAAATGTCACTGCCAAGGGCACCTTCTCTTCCACCCCGCCTGCAAGCGTATAATTGGTATGAAAGTGAATATTCACCTTATCCACAAACAGCCTGCCCATTCGAAGGAAGCCGTCCTCCAGCTCTGCCGCGTCATTTTCATAATAGCTCCAGCCAAAGCGCACTGCCATGGCCAGACCGATTCCTGCCACTACCAGCCGCAGCAACAAAGCCTGCAGGCTTTGTTGCTTCCTCTCCAGCCTGGGAAACAGCTGCTCATACACCAGCTGACAGACCAGAATTTCCCCCAGTAGGAAACGCTTTCCCACTAAGCTTGTTATCGTAACCGGAAAGAATTCGCCTAAAATACATACCGTCGTATAGATGACAAAGGCATAGGCAAAGAAACAGCCTGCAAAATGAAACCAGGCTTCTTTTCCTGTATATTCAATTGTTTTGTTTTTCGTCTGTCTCCAGACCACTGCCTCTCGGTAAGTCACCACTACATGTTCCGCCTTGAAATAGGATTTTATAAACTGCGCTCTCGTTTCGGTACTTTTCTGCATATCGTTCCATGATATCCGGGTGTCTTTTTTTCACCCTGTCCTGCAAAAATGCAACGAAGCCCTGATAATAGCTCTCCTCGTCATCCACCCGGGTTCGAAGGACTTCCTCCCTGGAACTGCTGTACCAGACCAGATAGTGTGGACAACCCTGGTCTAGCAGGGTAAAGGACAGACCTGCCGCCAGGCTAAGCATCTCTTCCTCCCCCACATCATTGGAATCCAGGAAAAGCACAGCCGGGCAGGCTCTGGGCATACTGTATTCCCGAATCATTGGCTGCTCCTGCTTGGCAGAGAGCTTCCAGTGCACTCGGGAGAGCTTGTCTCCATTGCGAAACTCCCTCACACCAAAGCTTTCCGAAGGGTCGAAACCCGGCCGCAGCTCATCATACACATCTGCATCCTGGTAAAAGTGGTACACCTCTTCCCCCAGCCTGACTTCCACAGGCTTGATTTCCGGCAGCACTAAAGCATTGGCCGCCTGCCCCATTTTTAACTCCCTGAAAAACAACCCAAAGGGGTCATAAAGTCTGATTTTACGCAGTAAAAACTCGTAGTTTCCCGCCTTTAACAGCTTCACCGAAAACTCATAGTCCGAAGTCCCGGGAGAAATACCGGATATATGAAGTTTCTTTTGTTTTCCTCTCTCCTCCAGTGTGTTTTTGTACTCCACACAGGCACAGACCTTGCCGAAGCCAAACCCTTTTCCGCTGTCCAGGCAAAGTCTCAAGGCAAAGAAGGTGTTTTTCTCTGCTACAAGGATAGGGATTTCCAGAGTCGCCTTGATTTGCCTTATTTTCGTCTGCAGATATAGGAAGGAAAAGACATCCAACACTACCAGCAAAAAGGCTAAGAGGAAAAAGGCAGTGCTCTCAAAGATAAACCCCAGGTAGAGGCTTACACCTACACCGAATATTCCCACTAAATAACTAACCACGATACTCTGTCCTTCCCATATAGGATGCAGGCTGCTTCACCTTTGTCAAAATCTCTTCCACCACAGCAGCCTCTGTGACATGCGTTACTCTGGCCTTGGTATTTAACACCAGTCTGTGCTTTGCCACATCCGGAAATACGGTTTCCACATCCTCCGGCGTGACATAGTTTCTGCCGTTCAAAAAGGCCCAGGCCTTCACCATTTTCGTACAGGCAATGGTCCCTCGAGGGCTGATGCCAAGTTCCACCAAGGGATGCTCTCTGGTAGCTGCCGACAGCTTCACAATATAGGTAATAATATTGTTGTGAATATAGGTCTGCTCCGCTTCCTCCCGCATCTGTAATAGCTGGGTGCTGCCCGCCACGGCTTGAACCTCACTCATAGCCATACGGCTGGATTTTCCCTTCGCTATGGCAATCTCGCTTTTCAAGTCCGGGTAGCCCATACTCATACAGATCATAAAGCGGTCCAGCTGGGATTCCGGCAGCAGCTGGGTTCCGGCGCTTCCCTTGGGATTCTGAGTTGCAATCACAATGAAGGGATTGGGAACCGACCTGGTTTCCCCGTCCACCGAGACAAAGCCTTCCTCCATGACCTCCAAAAGAGCAGACTGCGTCTTGGGGGAGGTACGATTAATCTCATCCGCCAAAAACAGATTACACATAATCGGCCCTGGATGAAACTCAAACAGCCCCTTCTCCTTGTGATACATGGTAAAGCCCAGTATATCCGCCGGCATGACATCCGGAGTGAACTGCACTCTCCTGTTGTCCAGCTTCATAGCCTTCGAAAATGCCGTGGCCAGGGTTGTCTTGCCCACACCCGGCACATCCTCTATCAAGATATGGCCCCCTGCCAAGATGGCAGCCATAGCCTTTTTCACGCAATCATCCTTGCCCGTAACCACCTTTTTAACCTCATTCATGACAAGCATTGCTCTCTCGTATTCTAAATTCATGAAAACCTCCCTGTTGCATTAGGGACGGAGTTTTTTGCTGCTCAAATCTGTCCCCAGTGATGCACTTTAAATCTGATTTTATGAGACAATGGTGGAGCATCACTTGGGACGGATTTGAGCAGCAAAAAACTCCGTCCCTAATGCTACACAACAATAAATCCCTTTAAACTCTAAGTATCAGTATATCATACCTGAAGTTTAAAGGGATTTAAGATTTAATTAAGATTACTATTCACTTTCTCTTCCGGCAGAAGCTTTCGTAGCATCTGCTCCAGCTTAGCAGAATCGATGGGCTTTGTAAGGTATTCCGTAAAGCCTGCTTCCCTGTAAATCTGCCTTGCACCGGAAATTGCGTTGGCTGTCAAGGCAATGGTAGGGGTTTCGCAGTTGATACCCTCCTTGTTCTCGTGAAGCTTTTCCAAGGTCTCCATTCCATCCATTCCTGGCATCATATGGTCAATAAAAATCACATCATACTTCGTCTTTTCCGCCTTAGCCAGGCCTTCCGGTCCTGACAATGCAGACTCTACCTGAACCAAGGTCTTTTTAAGAAGTCCCGACACAACCTTGATATTCAGCTGGTTGTCATCAATGACAAGCACCTTGGCATCCTTGGCCGTAAAGCTTTCCTTATAGGTTGCCTGACGCAGCTTTGCTACCTTATAGGCCTTCTGGTAATCTCCGATTGGCTCCGGATTTCTCACCTCCTGGACCAACTCAAAATAGAAACGGGAGCCCTTTTTATATTCGCTCTCCACCTCAAGCTTGGAATGCATCATCTTTAACAGTTTATCCACGATGCTCATCCCTAGGCCGGTACCTTCTACATTGCGGTTGGCCTTTTCATCCAGTCTCTCAAAGGGGGTGAACAGCTTATCCATTTCCTCCTGCTTCATACCCTTACCGGTATCCTCCACCAGCACCTGGAGCACAAGCTTTTTGTCATCTATGGTCTTGTGTGTAATGCGCATCAAAACGTGCCCCTGATCCGTGTACTTTACAGCATTGCTGAGCAGATTCAGGGTAATCTGCTTGAGGCAGATTTCATCCCCGTAGAGCTTTGACGGAATGGTGGGCTCCACCTCAATCTGAAAGGACAGCCCCTTGTCGTAAGCCTTGGGAGAAATAATATTAACCATATCATTAATGGCTGAGCTTAGGTCATACTCCACCGGCAGGAGCTGCCTCTTGCCGGACTCAATCTTGGAGAAGTCCAAGACATCATTGATGAGGCCCAGCAAAGATTTGCCGGAGCTTCGAATATCCATGGCATACTCCCTGATGGCAGGCTCCGAGCTCTCTCTTAAAATCATTTCATCCAGTCCCAGCACTGCATTGATGGGGGTTCGAATCTCATGTGACATGTGGGAGAGGAAGACCGTCTTGCTCTTATTGGCCAATTCCGCCTGTTTCTTGGCTTCCTTGGTCTGCTCATAAGCCATCAAAATCATTTTGTTTTTTTCGTCCAACACATTGATGCACATATGTGCCACCAAGGCACAGGCAAACAGGATTACCATAATGATAATAGCAGAGGCATAATAGTATTCCGACCGACTCACCTTAAAATTCCGTAGTTTACAGACAATGGTAACCACTACCACAAATAACTCACACAGTGCGGTGTCAATATAGAGAATTCTTTTTTGTTGAAATACGACTGACATAAAGATAGGAATACAAAGAGCAATCATCCCTACCTGAAAAATATTGTGAATATAAATCACATTGCAAAGCATCAGAGTGATCATAATAATATAGGTAAGTACTCTGTATTTCGCGTTTCCCTTCCTCACAATCGTCACACCCACCAGCATAATCACAGTACTGATTGCAATCGGAGTAACTATATAACGAAGAACATATTCTAAAATTCCTTGTTCAATCAATCCCTGCGCCAATAAAACACGAAAAATGCCCAATTCCAGAAGAATCGTTATCAGGTAAATCCCCCTTGTAATTTTAGGGAAATAACGGCT